>CBFHAF010000468.1:0-4465 GCA_965653435.1 uncultured Chitinophaga sp. | reverse complement strand
AAAAGGAAAGGCCGTCTCCCGGGAGACGGCCTTTCCTTTTTATGAACAGTATCTTATTTATTGCCGGTAAGCTGCTCCACCACGATCTTCAATCCTTCTTCAAAACCATGGGGCGCAAAGCCCAATGCCTGCTCCGCCTTCTCTATCACGAAGCCGGTTTTTGCCGGGCGTTGTGCCGGCTGCCGGAAGCTGGATGCATCCACCTTTTCGAAGAGCTTCTTATCGAGCCCCAGGTAATCCGCCACTTTCTCGGCCATATCGTACGGGGTTAACATGTCTTTACCGGAAAGGTGGAACACACCTTCCGCTTTTTTATCGATGATGAGCTTGCAGCCTTCGGCAAGGTCCTGCACGAGGGTGGGCGTACGCCACTGGTCCACCACCACTTTGATCTTTTTCTTTTGCTCCAGGTTGGTTTTCACCCAGCTGATGATATTGCTCCTGCGCGGATCGTCCGCCACGCCGTATACCAGTACCGTACGGGCAATTGCCCAGGGGATCTTCGCCTGCTTTACGATCCGCTCTGCCGCCGCCTTGCTGGCGCCGTAATAATTGATGGGGTTTACGGGATCGTCCTCGCGGTAAGGGCCCGCGAGGCCGTCGAACACGAAATCGGTACTGAGGAACAGGAAAAACGATCCTGCTTTTTCGGCCGCATGCAGCAGGAAGCGGGTGGCGCTCACATTGGCCATCCAGCAGGCGTCTTTATTGCGCTCGCAGTCGTCCGCCTGCGTCATGGCGCCTGCATGGATAATGGCGTCAGGCTTATGGCGGTCCACCAGGCCCTTTACGGCGGCTTCATCCGCCAGGTTCACAGATTCATAGGCATACCCCTCCTTCATCCGCAGGCGGTTGGCCCCCCTGCCGGTTGCAATCACTTCATAATCCGGATTTCCGGCCAGCTTCTGAACCAGGTATTGTCCGAGGAGACCATTGCTCCCTGTGATTAAAACTTTCATCATGTTAATATACTAAAACGCCGCGTAACATCCTGTATTACGCGGCGTTTATCGGTAAAGTTTATGCTTACATTTTTTTGCCCAGGCTCACTTTGTTGAAATTCATGCCCAGGTTATACATGGTGAACGACCAGACGTCGGCCGCCTCATCTATCAGCTTGGACGTGGGTTTGCCCGCGCCGTGCCCTGCCTGCGTTTCGATGCGGATCAGCACGGGGTTGGTGCCTTCATGGGCTTCCTGCAAAGCCGATGCAAACTTGAAGGAGTGCGCCGGTACCACGCGGTCGTCGTGGTCTGCCGTGGTAACCATCGTAGCCGGGTAATGGGTGCCTTTTTTCAGGTTATGCAACGGGGAATATTTCACCAGGTAATCAAACTGTTCCGGCTTGTCGCTGCTGCCGTATTCGGTTACCCAGGCCCAGCCGATGGTGAACTTCTGGAAACGGAGCATGTCCATCACGCCAACCGCGGGCAATGCCACTTTGAACAGCTCGGGCCGCTGCGTCATGGCCGCACCAACCAGCAAACCTCCGTTGGAGCCGCCGCGGATGGCGAGCTTGGCCGGGCTGGTGTATTTTTCCTTCACCAGGTACTCGGCCGCGCCAATGAAATCGTCGAAAACGTTCTGTTTCTTTTCCATCATACCGGCCTTGTGCCAGGCTTCGCCGTATTCGCTGCCGCCGCGGAGGTTCACCACCGCATAAATGCCGCCCTGCTCCATGAAGAAGAGGTTGGACACGGAGAAACCGGGCGTCATCGGGATGTTGAAACCGCCGTAGCCATACAGCAGCACGGGGTTCTGGCCATTCATCTTAATGCCTTTTTTGTAGGACAGGAAGATGGGCACTTTCGTGCCGTCTTTGCTGGTGAAGAACACCTGTTTGGTCTCGTAATCGGCGGGGTTGAATTTCACCTCGGTCTTACGGAACACTTCAGACTTGCCGGAGGCAATATCGTATTTGTAAATGGTGGGAGGCGCTACGAAAGAGGTGAAGGTGTAAAACAGGGTCTTGTCTTCCTTCTTGCCGCCAAAGCCGCCTGCCGTGCCGATGCCCGGCAGGGTGATGTTCTTTTCCAGCTTGCCGTCAACGCTGTACTGTACGATGCGGGTAGACGCGTCTTTCAGGTAGCTGGCAAACAGCTTGCCGCCGGCGGTGCCTACGCCCTGGAGCACTTCTTTCTGCTCGGGGATCACCACTTTCCAGTTCTCCTGCGCGGGGTTCTTCGGGTCTACCAGCACCAGCTTGTAGTTGGGCGCGTCGTGGTTGGTGAGCAGCAGCAGCTTGTCCCCCACGTTTTCCACTACGGAGGGCTCATAAGCGAAACCTTTTACGAGCAGCCTGAAGTCCGTCTGCGAAGGGTCCTGCAGGTCGCGGTAATAAAGCTCGTTGCCGCTGGTGCCTTCGGTGGTGCTGAGGATAAGGAAACGCTCGTCTTCCGTGAGGCCTACGCCTGCGTTGCGGAGAGGATGTTCTTTATCTACGTAGATCAGCTGGTCCTGGTCCTGCGGGGTGCCTACTTTGTGGAAGTATACTTTATGGAATTCGTTCTTTTTGGAGAGCTTGCTTTTTTCGTCCGGCGCGTCGTAACGGCTGTAGTAAAAGCCGTCTCCTTTCCAGGAGAGGCCGGAGAACTTGATCCAGTCCAGCTTGTCGCTCAGCAGCTGTTTGGTGGCTACGTCCATTACGAAGCCTTCCTGCCAGTCGGAGCCGGCTTTGGCAACGAGGTAGGCGCAATATTTACTGTCCTTGGAAAAGCTCAGGGAGCCGAGGGCGGCCGTCCCTTTGTCCGACAGCTTATTCGGGTCTATGAACACCTCGGGGGTGCCGTTCAGCCCCTCCTGGCGGTAGAGCACGGCCTGGTTCTGGAGGCCGTCGTTCTTATAGAAGTAATAATATTTTCCTTCGCGGAAGGGGGTGCCGTAGCGTGGGTAGTTCCAGAGCTCTTCCAACCGCTGTTTCACCTGCGGGCGGAAGGGGATGGAAGCGAGATAGTTCTGGGTAACGCCGTTCTGCGCCTCCACCCAGCTCCTGGTATCTGCGGCATTATCGTCTTCCAGCCAGCGGTAAGGATCTGCGATCTTTTTCCCATGATAATCATCCACTGTATCTACCTTTCGGGTGTGGGGATAAGTGATAGGGGCCTGTTGTGCAGCCAGGGTTCCTGCGGTTAACGACATCAATACTCCCATGACAACATGCTTATGGTTTAAATTTGTCATACATATATTTTTTAAAAAAAGTTGGCGGTTTATTTGATTAAAATTAAAAATTTAGGTTAATTCATCGAATAATGATAGGAAACTATTTAAAAATGTTAATTTTGTGCGCCTTTTACCAGGCGCCTGTTTAGGCAATATTACTATGAAATGACCATTCCGTGTGGCCATTGATGGAAAATATTAAGACGGACACATGAAATTTTCATGTGGGCTATTGAAGAATCTTTAAGACAACACATGAAATAACATTCCATGTGGCCTTTGACGAATATTAAATAACACATGAAAAAAGTGAACAACATCGCGGTTCTTACCTCCGGCGGCGATGCCCCGGGGATGAACGCAGCCATCAGGGCGGTAGTAAGAACGGGAATTTATCATCATCTGAATGTGTTCGGCGTGATGTATGGCTACAAGGGGATGTTGACCGGCGAGATCTTTCCTATGGAATCCAAATCTGTTGCCAACATCATACAACGCGGCGGCACAGTTTTGAAAACAGCGCGTTGTAAGGAATTCTACGAAGCAGACGGCAGGAAAAAGGCTTATGATAACCTGAAGAAATTCGGGATAGACGGGCTGGTAGTGATTGGCGGCGACGGCTCCTTCAAGGGGGCGCAGAAGTTCAGCCAGGAATTCGATATTCCCTGCATCGGCCTTCCCGGCACCATCGATAAAGACATTGCGGGCACCGATTTCACCATCGGGTTCGACACTGCGGTGAACACCGCCGTGGAAGCGATCGACAAGATCCGCGACACTGCGGATGCGCACGACCGCCTTTTTATCATCGAAGTAATGGGGCGCGACGCCGGGTACATTGGCCTGCACAGCGGTATTGCCACCGGTGCGGAGCATATCCTTATCCCTGAGCGCAAAACCAATATCGACGATGTGATAGACGACCTCCAGGCCAACGAGCGCCGCCAGAAAATGGTGAACCTCATCGTAGTGGCCGAAGGCGACGAATTCGGCGGCGCCAACGAAGTAGCCCGCCACGTACAGGAAAGAATGCCCCAGCTGGACACACGCGTGTGTATCCTCGGCCACATCCAGCGCGGAGGCTCCCCCACCACCATGGACCGCCTGCTGGCAAGCCGCATGGGCTATGCCGCGGTAGACGCGCTCATTGGCGGCACTTCCAACGTAATGATCGGTATCGTTAATAACAAAATACAGTATACTCCGCTCGATAAGGCCGTTAAAGCCAAACAAAAGATCGATCCGGAATGGTTTAAGATTGTCAAAATTCTTGCGAGTTAAATAAACGTCTATGAGTACAAAA
>CBFHAF010000467.1:0-4476 GCA_965653435.1 uncultured Chitinophaga sp. | reverse complement strand
AACAAAGCCCGCAGGTAAGCCCGATGCAAAGCAGGATCACCTGGTGGCCGATGGTATCGATATTTTTGTAAACGAGTATGCCCAGGCCGCCGCTCAGCAGCAGCACGCCGAGGTACAGCAGGGTGTTCACATCCCAGTGAACGGAAAAAAGGCGGGGCTTCAGCAGCTTTTCCCGGCTTTCGGGGCCGATAAGGCCCTGCCCGGAAAGTTTGTTGATCAGTTCAGGATTCATAGGCTGGGGGTTGTTTTAATATTCAAGCGTGCCGAAAACGCCGTTCTTGTAATCTTCAATGGCCTGGTCCACTTCTTCGGGCGTGTTCATTACGAAGTTATCTTTAGCGGCTACCGGTTCATCGATCGGTTCTGCGGAGAGGAACAGGATGCCCGCGTCCTCATTCGCCGTGATGCTGATGCCGCTTTTTTCTTTTTCGAATACATAGAGCTGGTGCATGGATGCGTCCGTACCGTTTACCGTTACATTGCCGCGGAAGATGTACAGCAGCGCCTGGTAGCCCGGCACCGCTTCTATCCGCACCTCTTTCCCTTTGGCAATGGTGCCGATGATGGCGGTGATCGGGGTGAAGCTTTTCATGGGGCTGCTTTTGCCTTCGTAGCTGCCGCTGGCCAACTTCAGTTTCACGCCTTCCTGCTCCAGCACAAAAGGCAGCTGCTCCGCCGGGGCGTTCTGGTAATACGGTTCATCCCATTTATGGGCTTTGGGCACGTTCACCCAGATCTGGATCATTTCCTGCACGCCGCCCCTGGCAAGGAACTCCTTCGTGGGGCCTTCACTGTGCAGCAGGCCTTTGCCCGCAAACATCCACTGGATGCCGCCGCTGGAAATAATGCCGCGGTTGCCTGCATTGTCCATATGATAACCTTCCCCTTCGATCATGAACGAAACGGGCGAAAAGCCGCGGTGAGGATGGGGATGTATGCGCAGTTCGGAACCGGCGGGAATAGTTTCCGGGCCCATATGATGTATAACGATAAATGGATTGGCGAATCTGAAATCCTTATGAGGTAAGGGTTGTATCACAGTTTCCTCCCGGGTGATCTGTTTGGCACGGCCGGTGAGCACATGCGCGATCGTCTTGTTCATATCTGTTTATTTTCAGTGAGTTAACAAATTTAATCTATTGCCCTTCCATAAAAAAAATAAAATATCTTTAAGGACGTGACATAACCGTGGTATGAAACTGGACGTTTTTTCATTATTGGTATTGCTGGGTGCGCTGCAAGCATTATTCTTCGGTATATACCTGTTGTTTGCAAAATCTGAGAACAGGTTTCAGAACAGGATGCTGGCCCTCTTCATCCTCATCCTCAGCTATAACGGATTTGAGACCCTGAACTGGAGCTCCGAGCTGGGGAAATACCTCTTTGTTTTCGACTTGTTCCCTTTCGTGCTGATATTCGGCGTCGGGCCCTGCCTGTATTTATATGTGCGCTCTTTCAGGAAGGAGCCGCCGGTGAAGAAACCCTGGCGGTATTTCCTGGTGATGCTGATCCCTTTCACCAACCGCTTTGTGCTGGTGATCGGCTATTTTGTCTGGAAACTCACACCCGGCCATATTGTTCTTTTCCCGCCCCGCCTGCTGGACGCCCACTACGCCGCAATAGCAGAGCCCGCCAGCATATTGCATTCCTGTATTTATTACGTGTTTGCCTTGCTGGAGTTCAGGCGGCAGCGGAAGGAAAACCTGCTGATGCCGGAGGAATACCGCTGGCTGAGGACGCTGATCGCGGTAATGGCCCTTTTTAATGCATTGTGGCTGGGTACTTATCTCTATGCGCAGATCTTCAACGTTTGGGGCGGCGAGCAGTATTATGTGATTGAAATATTCGCGGTGATATTTATCTACTGGATCGGGTTTATGGGTTACCACCGTACGAAGATCATTTACGTGGCGCAGCAGAAAAAAACACAGTCATACTTCGACAACCTGCCACAGGAGGAAGTCGACCGCTGCATCGCCGCTTTGCAACGGGCCATGGCGGAAGAGCGGCTATACCTTCAGCAGGATATCACTATCCAGGCCGTGGCCGAACATATCGGCACCGGCGCCAAAACCTTGTCTGCCGTTCTTAACCAGCGTGTAGGGAAAGGTTTTAACGAGTATGTGAACGGCTGGCGGGTGGAGGCCGTGAAAGAGATGATGCTGAACCCGGCCAATGCCCATCTTACCATCACCGGCATAGCCTACGAATGCGGGTTCAATTCCCAGCCCACTTTCCAGCGCGCCTTTAAGGCGGCCACGGCGCAAACGCCCAGGGAGTACATGCAGGCAAGTTCCATGCAAAAACAGCCATGACGCTGCTCAAATCCGGATTTGAATAGGCCCCCGCTGCGCTTTTTCGTTGGTTGCAGGTAAAACAAACCAACAGCCGATGTTATCCAGATTCACCGCCATTTTATTTTTCCTGGGCAGTTTTTTACAGGCCCGTTCCCAAACCGCCGCCAATTTCGAAGGGATCTACCAGTTCAACCAGGACGTAACACGGCTGCTGATGATCAGGTCAGACAGCGGGAAGCTCTGGATTCACCAGGGCGCTTCCTACCGCAGGCCCATGATCCCGGTCTCCGGCAACAAGTTCGAAGTGGCCGGTCTCAAACCGGCTGTGACGCTCGATTTCCAGGTGGATGGCAAAGGCCGTGCCACCGGGATGCTGGTGGAACAAGGAGGCGGGAAGGTGCAATGTTTCAAGCTCCGCGAAACGCTGGACATGCCGGATGCCGGCCGGCTGCCTAACCGGAAAAACGGTTTTACCCGTGCGGATACCCTCCGGGGAATGCTCAGCCCTTTCAGGACCTGCTATGATGTAAGCTTTTACCACCTCACCGTGGAGGTAGACCCTGAAAAACGCTTGCTCAGCGGCAGCACCCTTATCCGTTTCAACACGGTGGCTTCCTTCAGCAGGCTGCAAATCGACCTCTACGCGCAAATGGCCATAGACAGCATCATGTACAAAGGCCGCCCGCTGCCTTACACCCGCGAGTTCAACGCCGTGTTCGTGGATTTCCCGGGAACCTTTCAGAAAGGGGAAAGAGCGGCCTTCGAAGTATTTTACCACGGCCGCCCGCAGGAGCCGGACCTCAACGCGCCCATGCATGGCGGTTTCCTCTGGCGGCTGGACGATAACCGCAAACCTTTCATCCAGGTGGCCTGCCAGGGCTCCGGGGCAAGCCTGTGGTGGCCGAATAAAGACCATCTGTCCGACGAGCCGGACAGCATGCGGATAACCGTTACCGTGCCGGAAGGGCTGCTGAATATTTCCAACGGAAGGCTTCAGCGCAGCCTCACGCTGCCGGACAAACGGAACCTGACCGAATGGCTCGTGACCTATCCCATCAACAATTATAACGTAACCGTCAACATCGGCGACTACCGGCATATGGCCGATACCCTCGGCGACCTTACGCTGGATTATTATTACCTGCCCCATCACCGCGATTCAGCCATGAAGCTGTTCAGGGAAGTGAAGCCCATGCTGCGTTTCATGCAGGAGAGCTTCGGGCCGTACCCATTCCGGCGCGATGGTTTCAGGCTGATCGAAACCCCGCACCCGATGGAACATCAGAGCATTGTGGCCATGGGCGGCCTGGGTGGCGGGCACGAGGGCATGCGGCGGCTCATGTGGCACGAAACCGCGCATGAATGGTGGGGGAATAACGTGAGCATCAAAGATGTGGCGGACTTCTGGCTACACGAAGGTTTTGCCACCTACACAGAACTGCTGGGCGTACGCCTCTACCAGGGTGAGGCCGAAGCCCTCCGGCAGCTGGCGAACGACAAGCCCGCCAATAAAGAGCCGGTTATCGGCGTACGTGATGTGAACCATATCCACTACGGCCTCTGGGATGTTTACGGCAAAGGCTGCCGCATCGTGCAGATGATACGCGCCATCATGAACGACGATGGCCGGTTCTTCGGCCTGCTGCGCGGTATCCAGGAAAGCTACCGCCTGAAGACCGTTACAACCAGCGACATTACCGGTTACATCATCCGCCGCACCGGGCTCGATCTTCAGCCCTTTTTCGACCAGTACCTGCTGGACACGCGGATACCCGAACTGCAAATGAATTACAGGCAGGACGGGGCTGATCTCGTGCTCCGTTACAGATGGGCCAATACGATCGAAAATTTCAGGATGCCGGTTCGGGCGGATATTCCCGGGCAACGTCCCCTTTTCCTGGAAGCAACCAACAGCTGGAAAACGGTCCGGCTGAAAAACACAGTTGAAAAGGAACTTTCCGTGGATACTGCTCACTTTTATATCACTGTAAAGAAGATAGAGGAGTAAGAGACACAAACATGTGGGCGGCGTTCCCCGGAGATCGCCACACCCTTTACCGGGGCATGAACGCTTTTACCCCGGGTTGCCTATATGGTTAGAACGCTTTTACTCCGGGTTACCTATACGGTTAGAACGCTTTTACCCCGGGTTACCTATACGGTTAGAACGCTTTTACTC
>CBFHAF010000466.1:0-4480 GCA_965653435.1 uncultured Chitinophaga sp. | reverse complement strand
CCGTCATTTTTTTGAGCCCGCTGCCGTTGCCGCCGCTGAGGTTCACCATCACTTTCATGTTGAGCGCGTCCATCTGGCTGGTCAGGTTTTCCAGGTTGCCCGAGCCCATGCCCCATTGGTGATTATGTATGTCTACAAAAGGGAATTTCGCTTTTTTGAGCGGGTGCTGCGGTACAACGAGGGTGGATACCGGGTCATACTTTTCGAAGTCCATTTTCTGCTGGCCGTGCAATAAACCTGCGGCCAGTACTAAAGGGCAAAGGAGGGCATTGAATTTCAACATACGATCGGTTATAAGATAGTATGCTAAAACTAGGCAATTATCCGGCTTATGCAAGCGGCAAATGATAAGCGGCGGGCGTTACTTTGCCGGCACGGGATCGCCGGCAACAGGATGTTTCGGGTCATACACGGCCACGGCCACCCGCGAATCCGCGCAGCCATAGTACAGGTACCATTTTTTGCGGTGGTACACCAGCCCTTCGATGAATACGGTCCCGTCCTTGTACTGCCCGCTTTTTTCAAAGGCCTCCATGGGCCGGAGAAACGGTACGTCCAGCCGGGCAATAGGTTTGGTAGGGTCTTCCTTGTCGAACAATACCTGCCCGGCGCAGTAGGCGTTTGCGTTAAAGCGGGTATCCCGGCGGCTGCCGCCGTTGTTCTTGCCGTTGTACAGCAATACGATGCCTTTATCGGTGATCACCGCGGGCGGGCCGCATTCGGTGAGGTCGCTGTCGAAATACCCTTTCCGCGGCGTTATGAAAGGTTTGAGCTTGCCGCTGTCGTCCAGCACGGGCGCCCAATCCAGCAGGTTATCGGAAGTGGCGCCATACACGGCGTGCTCTCCCCAGTACATGAAATATTTCCCGTTCACTTTGGTGATCACCTGCTTGCCCTGCCTTACCTGTGTAACGAGGGAAGCGGATTTGCTCCAGTGCTCAAGGAATTTCCCGTCATACGCATGCTCGAAAGCAGGCCCGTGTTTCTCCCAGTGGATAAGGTCGCGGGAGGTGGCCACCCCCAGCCGGGCTACCTTTCGGTTCCATTGTGTGTAGAGCATTACATACAGGCCATCGCTGGTAACGGCCACCCGCGGGTCTTCACAGCCGCCCGGGAATTCGAATGCCTGCTGGCTGTCTTCACCGGGGTAAAGCACGGGCGTAGGCCTGCGCCTGAAGTCGGTACCATTGCGGCTAACGGCGTACCCGATGCGGGAAGTTCTTTTGCCGATGCCCTGCCCGCTTTTGTCTTCAGCGCGGTACAGCACCACGATGTCCTTTTTCATCACGGCTGCTGCGGGATTGAAGGTATCGTTGGATTCCCAGGCGACAGAGTCCTTTTGCATGGGGCACCAGAAATAAGTGTTCTCATTGGGGGAAATAACGGGATTTTTCCCGCGGACGCGCACAAAACCACCCAGCGCCCAGTCTGGCAGGGTGTTTTGAGCAACGCTGCCAGTTGCAAGCAGCAAGAGGAGGGCTACAAAGCCGATGCGTGGAATTTTCATATGGCGGCCAATATACAAAAACTACCGTTTCAGCGCTATCACTTTGTATTGCCCGTTCACCTTACCGAAAATGAGGGCAGTGTCCTGCAGCTGCACATTGTACATGGCCGTGCCGCTGTCCGTCATTCTTTTCAGGCGCTGGTAATATTCCCCGGGGAGATTATCCTCAAGCCTGGTAATATTTTCATCAGTCACGGCGTGCAGCTTGTGCTGCATTTCAGCGCTGAAGAGCCTGCGGTAATCTTTCCGGGCCATCGTTTTCTTCACGGTATCCACGGGCAGCGGGAAATTGACCATGCTGCGCAGGATAGTGTCGTGCGTGCCGTCGGACAGTTCGCGGAGGGAAGTGAAGAAAGTGCGGAATTCCTGTTCCTCCGTGCTCATGGCAGGCGGATTGGCGCCGGTGGTTTGCAGGGCCGAATCTTCCGTAGGCATTACTGCTACAGTGTCCGCATGTTCCGGCTGCTGGCGGCCGGCGCAGGCCATTAACAGGCAGGCGCCAACGATGTATAAGATGGGCTGTTTCATGCGGGTACAAACACAATTACCGTACCACCAGCGCCCGGGCGCCACTGGTCATATAAACAGCCGTACGGCCGTTGTGGTCTTTGTAAAGAAGGATGCCCTGCAGGGATGGTTCGCGCTGCAACAGCTGTTTGCTGCCTTCAAAACCCAATACGAGGCAGGGTGTATCAAAACCGTCTGCGGTAACGGCATCGCGCGCGATAATGGTAGCGCTGAGCAGTGAATCCGGGCGGGCGTAGCCGGTTTTGGGGTGAATGATATGGCCGAAGGAATGGCCTTCTGCTGTATAAAAGTTCTGGTAATTGCCGGCGGTGCTCACGGCTGCGTTTTCCAGCCTGATGCGTAACAGGTTCCTGCCCGGCTGCTGCGGATCTTCTATCCCGATCTCCCAGGCTCCCTTGCAACGCACTTCGCCGCCCACTTCCACCATGTAACGCGCTGTCCCTTTTTCTTCCAGGTAAGCGGCCAGCACGTCCACGGTATAGCCCTGGGCAATGCCGTCGAAATCGAGGCGTACGTTTGGTTTGGTCTTGTGAACGGTTTCGGTGTCGAACTGAATGTATTGGAAACCGACGTATTGCAGCAGCGAATCTGCTTTCTCCCTCCAGTCGCGCCCGCTGCGTTTGCCCTGGCGGTAGGCTTCAACAAGCGGCATCACAGTGGGGTCAAATGCGCCGTTGGTGGCTTTGTATATCGCTGCGGAATGCTGCAGCATCTTGTAAAAATGACCGGACTGAAACCGCCAGTCCTCAAACTGGTTGAAGGACGAGATCTCGGAATCAGCCCGGTAGGTAGACAATGCCTTGTCTATGTCATGGAATATGGAATCCGCCTGGTTCTTAAAGTTCCTGTTGAGGCCGTCCTCATATGCAATGTGCCAGGTTGTGCCCTGTGCAAAGCCTTCCAGCTTCAGCAGCGGGCTGCTTTGCAGCATCATCCATATGGCGGCCAGGTACATCATTTACTCACGGGAGGATTTTGCAGGGTCTGGCCAGGAGGTGTTTCGTCTTTTACGATCGCCATCAGTTCGGCCAGATGATTTTGATAAACGCCCCGCGGCGTGGTGTTGTGTTTCTTCGCCACTGCGGCGGCAAAGCCTACTACTTCGCCCATCATGCCGCAGGTACGCATTACGCGCGTGCTGCCGAAGGCTACGTGCGTGGTGCTGATATTCCTGCCTGCCATAAACAGGTTAGGGATATTGCGGCTGTAAAAACAACGGTACGGAATGGTGTAAGGCGCTACCCTGATATGTTTGGTGCCCGCGAAAAATTCCTGACCTTCGAAATATTTGCTGTTCTTTTCGTCGGGGAAATGCAGGTCGATGGTCCAGGTGGCGGTAACGGTGCCGTCCGGGTAGAATTTACCTTCCTGGATGTCCATCTGCGTAAGCACATGATCGCCCATGATCCTGCGGGACTCGCGTTTGCCGCCAATATAGGCCACCCAGGCCAGCTCGCGTTTGGCGTATTTTGCGGGTTTGTTCTTTTTCAGGTACGACCAGTTGCCGTAAATAGCGCGCAGGTTATGATCGCGGATCTTTTCGGCATCGGTGATGGTGTTGAAGTTACCGAAACCGGTTTCCCATTCCCAGTCTGCCTTTGTATCGTCGATATGATATTCATCGGAGAACTGGATGGCCCAGGGTGTTTCGGGAAAGCTGGTAACAGTGTCTTTTTCCAGCGAAGCCCAGAGGTTGGAAGTGCCGAGTGTAAAACTATCGGCCTTTTCAGCGGCCAGCGATTCGCCGGTTTCAGATTTGGATTCGCGTCCATGGCGGAAGTCAGCCCCTGCCAGGTAAGCGATGGTGCCGTCGCCGGTGCAGTCGGAGAAATAGGTGCCGGCAAAACGTGTTTCCTGGTTGGTGGAAATATTCCTGCCGATCACCGCTGCGATCTTGCCGTCTTTCATTTCCACTTTATATACGTGGGTGCTGAGGAACAGGTGCAGGTTCTTTTCCGCTTTCACGATGGCGATCTTCCGGTCATCGCCGTATTCCTGGCCATCGGGGTTGCCGTTGCCGGGGTCGCCGTTGTCCATTTCACGCACGATGCGGCCCAGCTTGGGATAATGATTTTTGTCCACATCGCCTTTGAGGTGCACGCGTATCTCGGAGCTGTTGTTCCCGCCCAATACCGGGCGGTCCTGTATCAGCGCCACTTTCAGGCCCATGCGCGACGCGGAGATCGCTGCGCAGGTACCGGCAATACCGCCGCCTACCACTACGAGGTCGAACTGGCCGGCCTCTTTGGGTGTGGCTGAGGTGTGCAGCACCTGCATGCGGAAGTCGTTGAGTGGCTTAAGCGCGTTGGGCGGAGTGAATTTCAGCGCGTCGGTGAAAAGGATCGCATCGCAGCGGCCATTGAAGCCGGTGAGATCTTTCATCACGAGCTTCACTTCTTCTTTTGAGATATCCACTACGCCGGCATCATACCATTTCCAGGCATC
>CBFHAF010000465.1:0-4485 GCA_965653435.1 uncultured Chitinophaga sp. | reverse complement strand
TCGTGGGTATGGGCGATGTTAAACTGCTCAGGGTTATCTGTGCTCACCACCCGCAGCGGGGAGAATTTACGGAGATAGTTGAGCGACTGGTTGCGTACGGCGGTGAAAAGGTATTTTTCGATGTTCAGCACGTCGCGGTAAGCGTCCCTCCCGGCCCAGAGCTTCAGGAAAATATCGGACACGATCTCTTCCGCGGATTCCCGGCTCTGCACGTACTCCGCTGCAAACCGCACCAGTCGCTGGTAACAGTGATGGAACAGCTCCTCGAACGCCCGCTGGTCGTTATCGGTTGATATTCTCTGCCATAATGTATTCAGGTAAGTTTTGTCAGTTTTCATACCCGGGATATTTATTCATGAGCGCATTCACGTGGAACAAAAAAGTTAGGAACCTGTAACATGGAATTCTGAGAGCCGGGCCGCACACTGACGTCTTCAACGTAACTAAAGTACAAGTTTTAATTTAAAATCCAAGGCCGCCCCGGAGATTATCCGCGATCGTCCATATTTCCTCACGGATCGGTATTTTTGAGGATGCAAACGTTCGCTGATAAAATTATCTACTTCAACACCCACCTCCACTACACCGGCAAACTCCCGCCTGGCGTGAATATCATGAACCCTTTCGCGGAGCAACCGATGGTGGTGGAGGTGATGAAACAGTTTTACCATAAGTTCTACAACGACCACCATACCCGCCGGATGATCATCGGCATCAACCCCGGCCGCTTCGGCGCAGCGCTCACCGGCGTGCCCTTCACGGATTCCAAACGGCTGGAAGATCCCTGCGGTATAAAGTTTCCCGGCCCGCCGAGCTACGAAGTAAGCAGCGTGTTTGTATACGATATGATCGCCGCCTACGGAGGACCCGCCGCTTTTTACAAGGATTTCTACATCGGCGCCATGAGCCCGCTGGGGTTTACGGTAGACAAGCCCGGCGGGAAGGTGGTGAACTATAATTACTACGACAGCAAGGCCCTCACGGAAGCCGTGTATGACTTTATGCTGGAAAACCTGCGCAAACAGGTCGCTTTCGGGATAGACAGAACGGTCGGCTACTGCCTGGGCACCGGCAAGAACGCGGATTTTATTCTCCGCCTCAATGAAAAGGAAAAGTTCTTCGGCCGCATCATCCCCCTGGAACATCCGCGTTTCATCATGCAGTACAAGCTCAAAAAGAAACAGGAATACATCGATAAATACCTGGAAGCGTTCAGCGCCTGATCACAGCTTGAAGTTCCAGGTGATGGAAGGAATAATCGGGAAAAGCGACACCTGCTTCGCTTTGATCTCCAGGTTTCCGTCCAGCACGTTCCCGGTCTGGTCGAAGTAGATGAAATACGGGTTCAGGCGGCTGTAGGTGTTGTAGATGGAAAACGCCCAGCTGCTGGTGAATTTGCGTTCCGGTTTTTTCTTTTTAGGCGTGTAAACGGCGGAGAGGTCAAGCCGGTGATAGGATTTCATGCGGTAGCTGTTCAGCGAGCCGTATTCCTGCGTCAGCACGCCGTCCAGGAAATAGAACTTTTCGGGCAGGGTGGTCGTGTTGCCGGTACCGAAAATGAACACGCCGGAAAAGGTCCAGCGGGCGTTATGCTCGTAACTGCCTACCACGGCCAGGTCGTGGCGGCGGTCGTATTTCGCGGGGAAACGTTTGCCGCCGTTCAGGCCGGGGAATTGCCGCCAGGTCCACGCAAGGGTATAACCGATCCAGCCCGTGAGCTTCCCTTTTATTTTGTGGATGAACAGTTCCGCCCCGTAGGCATATCCTTTGCCGAACACGAATTCTTCTTCAGGGTCTTTTAAGGAAGGGGTATATCCCTCCCGGTATTCCACCTGGTTGCGCATGTCCTTGTAATAGGCTTCCAGCGAGGCTTCCCAGCTGTTGTCCGCGAAATTCCGGAAATAACCGGCTGAATACTGCCAGCTGAACTGCGGCTTCACAAGATAGGTGCTCGGTACCCAGATATCGGTAGGCAACGTGCTGCCGGCATTGGTCACCAGGTGGATGTACTGGTTGTTCCGCGCAACGGACGCCTTCACGGATTCCCGGTCGTTCCAGGCGTAACGCAGCAACAGCCGGGGCTCCGGCCCACCGTAGCTGCGCACTTCCTGCCCGCGGCGGTATACGGTGCTGTCCAGCTTATTGCCATCACGGTCGCGGGTGTAGCGCGTATAAGGCCCGATCTGCCGGAAGCCGCTGTAACGCAATCCTATATTTACTTTCAGGCGGGAGCTGATCTCCCAGTCGTCCTGGATGTAAAGCGCCGCTTCATGGGCATATTTGCGGATGGCGTTATCGGGCTGGAACACCGTAGTGTCCTGCCTGCCGGAAACGGAGCTGGGCGTGAAGGTGTGATAAATATAGTTGCCGCCGAACTTGATGTGGTGCTTCAGGTTCAGGAAATAATCGAAGTCCAGCTTCGCGTTCAGGTCGCGGATGCCGGAGTTGAGCCGGATCATAAAACCCTCGTTGGAGGCGCCGAAGGAGAATTTATAATCGTTGTAGATAAGCGAGGTGTTGGAGAACAGTTTTTTGCTGAAAACGTGGTTCCATCGCAGGGTGCCCGTGTTGTTGCCCCAGGGGATGTGCGCTTCGAAGCTCCTGTCCGCATTCCGGAAACGGAACACATCGCGGCCGAGGTAACCGCTCAGGAAAAGGCGGTCTTTCGGTGAGAATTGATAATTGGCCTTTGCATTGAGATCATAGAAATAATAACCCGAGCCGTAAAACGAACTGCTTTTGCGCACGAAGGGCTTGGCCAGCACATCGGCATATGTGCGGCGGGCGGAGATCATAAAGCTGGATTTGTTTTTCTGCAAAGGCCCCTGTATGCTCAGCCGCGACGCGATGGCGCCGATGCCGCCTTCCGCCTGCCAGCGCTGGTTGTTGCCGTCCTTCATCGTTACGTCCACCACGGAAGAAAGCCGGCCGCCGTAATTGGCGGGCATGCCGCCTTTGATGAGCGTCACGTTCTTGATGGCATCGGCGTTGAAGATGGAAAAAAAGCCGAAAAGATGGCCGGTGTTGTACACGGGCGCTTCATCCAGCAGGATGAGGTTCTGGTCCGGGCCTCCGCCCCTTACATAAAAACCCGCGTTGCCCTCTCCCGCCGCCTGCACGCCGGGCAGCAGCTGCAGCACTTTCAGCGGATCGGTTTCGCCCATGAGCGCGGGAAGCTTTTTCATCTGCTCGGTGCTCAGTTCCACCTTGCCCATGTCCGTGTTCTTTACATTCTCGTCCTTGCGCCGGTCTGTGATCACCACCTCCCGCGCCTGGAACGACTTCGGCACCAGCAAAGCGGTAACATTCCGGTCTGCCCCCGCCTTTACGGCCTTTTCCTGCGCTTCAAAACCGATATAGGTAAAAACAAGGGTATGTTCTCCCGCCGGGAGCGTGATGGCGAAAAAGCCGTAGGTGTTGGTCTGTACGCCCTTTGTAGTGCCTTTGATGCCGATGCTCGCCCCGATGAGGGATTCGCCGGATGTGCTGTCTCGCACGTAGCCGCTTACCGTATACCCTTGCTGGGCATAGGTCTGCTGGGTAAACAGCCATGCATATACGAAAAGAAGGATCTTTACGGCGGCGCGGGTCATCGTTACAGGTTTTTCAATATCAATATGGTATATACGCGCAGCGCCGGCGTTTTGTTGCCGGCGCTGCTGAATTTATCGGAAAGGTAAATTTTCCGTTACTGCTGTTACCTCTGCTGGAAACGCAGGGTATCCGTCACGGAACCGCAATGCAGCATTTCATCGCCGAAATATGGATTCACCACTTCAGTGGTATCGCTCAGCCAGTGCGCGCCACGGTTGTTGAACGCCATGGGGCAATGCTGCCGGTATACGGTATTGCCTTTAAAACCGGTGGCCTGCAGCAGGTCGTACAGCTGGTCGCTCACCATCTGGAAAGAAGACCTCCGGCTGTCCAGCCCGCCTTTTTCGATCATCAGCCCGGCCAGCTCAGCTGAAATGCTCCCGGTGCTCACCGCCAGGTCCGCCGCGCGGCTGCTGTCTATCCCCAGGCGGGCCAGCGGCAGGCTGTCCACATGATATTTCAGCGCGGCCGCCGCAATATCCGCCGCCAGGGTATCGCCTTTCACCAGGGCCTCGCTCAGCTGGTAATAGGCCGTCATGGTTGTTTTCAGCGAATCGTAATACTCGTCAGTAAAAGGCGCCTGCAGCGTATTGGCCTGCAAAGCCGTGTCTTCTCCCTTCCCCTCCTGCCTCGAGCCCTGCCGGCAGGCTGCAAGGGCCGCGCCGGCGGCGATGATCCATAAATATTGCCTGATTTTCATGCGGTGCATTTTGCCTCAAATATAGGACCAAAAAATATACTATCTTTGCGGGTTTAATAGCAATTAGGTATGCTCATCGCCCTGCAGGACATTACATTTGAATTCGGCGCAAGAACCATTATAGAGGATTCTTCCTGGCACATCATTCCCGGGGACCGCGTAGGCCTTATCGGCCTGAACGGTACCGGCAA
>CBFHAF010000464.1:0-4488 GCA_965653435.1 uncultured Chitinophaga sp. | reverse complement strand
GAAAAACAAGCTGCTGCTAAATAATAATTTTTACTAATTTTACACCCGAGCTAACAGACAAACTACAGTTCATGAGAATCGGGCTTGATATGATGGGTGGCGACTATGTCCCCGCAGAAGCAGTAAAAGGAGTACAGTTATTTTTAGAAAGCGTGGCTACAGATGCGCACCTCGTGCTGATCGGTGATGAGCAAGCCTTAACACCGTTGCTTGCAGGCGCACAACTGGACCAATCAAGATATACAGTTGTTCATTCATCCCAGGTTATCGGGATGAATGAACACCCTACCAAAGCACTCAAAGAAAAGCCGCAATCTTCCATCTCCATCGGCTTTCATCTTCTTCAGAACAAAAAGATCGATGCTTTCATCAGCGCCGGCAACACTGGCGCCATGATGGTAGGCGCCATCTATTCCATTAAACTTATCGAAGGCATCCAGCGCCCTACCATCTCCACCATTCTCCCCCGCGAGAACGGTTCGCTTGGTTTATTGCTGGATGTGGGCATCAATGCGGACTGCAAGCCGGAAAACCTGGTGCAGTTCGCCGTTCTCGGTTCCCTCTACTCCCAGTACATCATGGGCACCACTTCGCCGAAAGTAGGCCTGCTGAACATCGGTGAAGAAGAAGGAAAGGGCAACCTGCTCGCACAGGCCACCTATCCCCTGCTGAAAGAGAACACCCAGATCAACTTCATCGGCAACGTGGAAGGCCGCGATGTGTTCAAAGACTCGGTGGATGTGATCGTTTGCGAAGGCTTCACAGGCAACGTGGTGCTGAAAATGGCCGAATCCTTCCACGATGTGGCCGTTCGCCGCAATATCAAAGATGAGTATTTCGACCGGTTCGATTTTGAGCAATACGGCGGCACACCCGTGCTGGGCGTGGCCGAGCCGGTGATCATCGGGCACGGCATCTCCGGCGCCAGGGCCTTCTCCAACATGATCAACCTCGCCAAACAAATGATAGAAAGCAAACTGCTCGAAAAGATCAGGGAAAGCTTCGTCGTTACCAAAGAAGAATAACCAAACGCATTTGCAATAAAATTAAAGGCCGTTTCGAATGAGACGGCCTTTTTATTTCCTTTTCCCGCATCGTTACCCTCAAAAAATACCGGTTTCCCGGTATCCCCGCAGACCGGCAATAACAGTACCTTAGTTTTTTCGGAAACCTTACCTAACAACAACCCAACTCACTATGAAAAAGATCATCTTCTTCTCCCTGATCCTGTTATCCGCTAACGCTTATTCCCAGGACAAAGTAGAAAAGTACTGCGAGCTGATCGCCACCGCAAAAATGTTCAGCAACAAGGTGACGATAGAAGTGGATTTCGGGCAGGAAAAGAAATTCTTCGACTTCAAGGATGCACGGGTCAAAGACGATCTCGGCAAAGCAAAAAACTTCAATTCAGTGGTAGACGCGTTGAACTACCTGGGATCGCTGGGCTGGAAGTTTGTAGATGCCTATCCTTTAACGGAAGGAGGCGGAGGAGGAAAGGTCCTGCATTTTTTCTTCAAGAAAGAATTCCTGAAATCCGAACTGACGGAAGCGACAGCTAAGACTGACGGCAAATAAGCTGTACTACGGCACCAGCGGTAATCTCACAAAGAAGGTAGTACCGATGCCCGGGGTGGTCCTGAACCAGATCTCCCCGCCCGCCTGTTCCACGATATTCTTGCACATGGCCAGGCCAAGCCCGGTACCGGAAGATTTTGTGGTGAAGTTGGGCACGAATATTTTCGGCTGCACATCCTCAGGGATGCCCGTGCCATTGTCTGTCACTTCCACGATCACGTAGTCCCCGTCGTCCTTCACGCTGATGGCCACATGCCCCTCCTGCCCTTCGGGAATGGCCTGTATGGCGTTCTGCAGCAGGTTGGTGAATACGCGGTTGATCTGCGTTTTATCCGCATCCACGAGATACGGCTTTTGCTGACGTTCGTAATAGATGTGGCATTCAGGATTGCTCATATACAGTCCTGTTACGGATTGCAGCACTTCGCCGAGGGAGAACACCTCGTTGTTCACCTTGGTGATATGCGCAAAGGCCGCAAAGTCTGACGCGATGTTGGACAAATGTTCGATCTGCTCCACCAGCGTGTTGGCCACGTTGCGGGAAAGCGCTTTTACATCCGGCGAATCGTTGGCGATGGCGCGTTGCAGGTATTGGATGCTCAGCTTCATGGGCGTAAGCGGGTTTTTGATCTCGTGCGCCACCTGCCGGGCCATTTCACGCCAGGCCCCTTCCCTTTCGCTTTTGGCCAGCATTTCGGCGCTCACTTCCAGCTTCTGCACCATCTTGTTGTATTCCGCCACCAGCAGGCCGATCTCGTCGTCGTTGGTCCATTGTATCTGCTCGTTGTGCTGGCCGAGGTTCACGCTGCGCAGCTTGTCCGTAATAAGCGAGAAGGATTTCGTGATGGTATTGGAGATCAGCAGCACCAGCAGGCCCGCGATCAGGAAAATGAACGCGTTGATGTTGATGAGCGCAACCAGGAAGGTGGATATCTGCTGGTTCAGCTCCGTCTGCGTGGCGAAGTAAGGCACGTTGAGGTACGCGAACACGCGCCCCTGGCTGCGCAGGGGCACGTAGCTGCTGATGTACTTCATGCCTCCTATCCGCTCTTCCTGGATATACTGGATCTTGCTGAGCCTGCTCAGCTGGAAATAGGCCACGGGGTTCATCGCTTCGGAAAGCAACCCTTTCTCGATCATCAGCGGCTGAGCGGAAAGCTGCAGCTGCCCGTCGGTATCGTAAATATTGACGTCCACGTTATGCTCGGTGGCGATCTCCGCAATCTTGGCGGAAAGCTGCGAAGCGAAAATGGAATCGTACAACATATCCATTTCATCGAACTGGCGGAGGGTATAGAATTCTTCTTCAATATCCTGCCCGATGCTGTGCACGGTCCTGCTGAGCTTTTCCGCGTTCTCGGCGCGGTAGCGGCCGTAGAAGAAAAGGATGGTAGCCAGGCCCAGCGCCAGGAAAGCGAATACCACGGCACCGATGATGGTGGTCTGCACCTTGGTGCGGATGCTCAGCTTCACCAGCGTTCTGAGGTTGGACACGCGGAGCCTTGCTTTGATCAGCAGGTCCAGCAGGCTGTAAACGCCAATGATCAGCAGGAAGAGGCAGAACATGTAGGCGAACAGGGTGATGAACTCCAGGAAGTTGGCCATCTTCCTCACCAGCACTACCATCTTGTCTTTGGAGGCTTTATAATACAGCAGCGAATTGTTCCCCTGCTCGCCGAACACAACATCCGCCCCGGGAATTTCGTGTGCGCCCAGCCGCGTTTTGAACGGGAAATTGCCATGATTGTTCACCAGCACGCCTTTATCGTACACGGCATAGGAATACTGGTCGGTGATCTCCTGCCCCAGGTCGTCGCGGCCGGCGTCTATCAGCAGCTCAGGGTACAGGCGGTCCGGCTGCGAGATCTCCGCTTCGGAACGCACTTCGTAGAAGAGGTAACCCACGGGCAGGCCGTCGTAGCCGGTGAATTCTTTTTTGCCGATATAGCTGTAGTCGCGGAAGCTGCGCTCGTCGTAGTAAAGGTCGTT
Source organism: uncultured Chitinophaga sp. (assembly GCA_965653435.1). Classification (GTDB taxonomy): domain Bacteria; phylum Bacteroidota; class Bacteroidia; order Chitinophagales; family Chitinophagaceae; genus Chitinophaga. The sequence goes on along the minus strand of CBFHAF010000464.1, from coordinate 924 downwards.
GCCCAGCACATGCGAGAGCGTATTGCCCATGATGCGGCTTTGCAACGCAACGAACGGCACGGGATCGCCGTTGTAGAGCGGCTGGCCTTCGGCGTCGTAGGTATAAAATGATACGTTGAAGCGGCTGAGGTAACGGGAGAAATATTTTTCACGGAGCATCCCTTCCAGGTTCTTTTTGTATTCGCGGTTGGGCCCCAGGAAAAACTGCCGCACGAATGCGTCCTGTGTAAGCCGCTCCCCTACGTCGTTCAGCAGGGTCTCTATGTACGGGTCGCGCTGTTTGGACAGGTTTTCCGCCACGCTCAGGCGCGTGGTCAGCTCTTTCTGGTTGTTGTAATAGATGAGTACGGCGGAGGTGGTAACGGTCATCATCAGCATCCACATGATAAAGGGAAGCGTGGCGGAGCTGCTGGAAAACCGCAGCTCCAGCAGGTCCAGTATGATCACGTAGCCCAGCAGCCAGAACATGAGCACCACCGAAGCCCCGAAATCGGGCAGGTTGAAGCGGAAGGCCAGCCAGATGAGCCCTACGATGAAAAGGGAAATGTATTTGGTACGGTACTGGAAATCTGTCAGCTGGTTCAGCAGGTAGTTCACGATCTGCGAGAAGAACAGGAAGGTGATGGCGATGAAGCCCAGGCTCATGCTGCCTATCACGCTGTATTCGTTCAGGCTGAAGAAATTGGTGACGTCGTAGGATATTTTGGAATCTATCACGAGGCTTCGGATCAGGTCCAGCAGGAACTGCCCCGCGATGAACATGACGAGCCCCGCCGCGCCGATGATCAGCCAGCCCTGCCAGCGTTTGCGCAGCACGGGCGGGTGAATGGTGCGCACATGCTGGCGGAAAAAAAGGATCAGCCAGAAAGTGAGCAGCACGTTGAGCGAGAGGTCGCCCAGACTGCGGAACACGTCGTCTTTCGC
>CBFHAF010000463.1:0-4489 GCA_965653435.1 uncultured Chitinophaga sp. | reverse complement strand
AATTTTGGTTTCCTGAAGAACGAAAAAACGGGTGGATGCCGGAAGGTATGGTGCCGGCACAGGCGGCTAAAATATACCCGGTAAAATGTATTTTTTCGGGTACGTACACGAAAGTACACGCCGGGGTCCATAAATGCAAATATTTTATGCAAAAAAGGAGAGGGGGGGTTCCGGCCCGCAAACCGGGTTATTCCTTGATTGTAAATCGGCCCCTTATCCCGGTGTTCCCTGTATTTCCCGAGAAATATCCACCAGTTCGAAGAAAATGCTTTGCAGTTTCAGGAAATATTTTCTAATTTCCGGGTGCGTACCCGAAAACCGGGTAAACACATCAACCAGGCTGCCGGTCAGCCTGATTTTGGAATAAAGAACGGGTACGTACACGAAACCGATCTTTCTTTCCGGTATTTCAGCCATTTAACCTATTATCAGATAGTCAACCGAATCATTCAGCTTAATTAATCAGACTGTTCCTCATGACGCATTTGTATGACCGCCGCAAATTCCTGCAAACGATTACCACAGCCGGCGCAGGCGCCGGATTGGCCGCAGCGCTGCCCCTCAGGGCCATCGCATCTTTTGCCGATCCTGTACGCATCGGCATTATCGGCTGCGATACCTCGCATGCCGTAGCATTCGCCAAAAGCTTCAACAGCCCCACACCCGTACCCGGCGTGGAAGGCTTTAAAGTGACGGCAGCTTTCGCGGAAGCCAGCCCGGATATAGAGAACAACATCAAACGTTTGCCGGGCTTCGTGGAAGAGCTGAAAAAACTGGGCGTTGAAATGACGGGCTCCATCGATGCGCTGGTGGCAAAAGTGGATGTGATAATGGTGGAATCCAACGACGGCCGCCCGCACCTGCGGCAGGCCCTGCCCGCGCTGAAGGCCGGTAAAAAAGTGTTCATAGACAAACCGCTGGCGGCTTCCCTGGCCGAAGGCATGGCCATCTTCGATGCGGCACGCAAATACAACGCCCCGGTGTTCTCCGCTTCCTCCCTCCGCTACATGGAAAGCGCGCAGGCTGTGGCCGGCGGCTCCGTCGGCAAAGTGTTCGGGGCGGATACTTTCAGCCCCTGCCACCTCGAAAAAACACACCCGGATATTTTCTGGTACGGCATTCACGGCGTGGAAACGCTGTTCACCGTAATGGGGCCCGGTTGCAAGTCTGTGACCAGGACCCAGACCGAAACCACGGATGTGATCGTGGGCACCTGGGCAGACGGGCGCATCGGTACTTTCCGCGGCACCCGCACCGGCAAATCCGAATACGGTGGAACGGTGTACGGCGAAAAAGGCGTGGCAACGCTTGGCCCCTTCAAAGGCTACGTTCCGTTGGTAGTGCAGATCGCGGAATTTTTCAAAACAGGCAAGCCGCCCGTGCAGGAATCGGAAACGCTGGAAATACTCGCTTTCATGGAAGCGGCGGATGAGAGCAAACGTAAAAAAGGCGCGCCGGTAACGCTGGAAGCCATGTACAACCGCGCGAAGAAACACCGCAAGTAACTCCTTTTAATAGCATACTCTTTAACAACAAAATTTCTGATCATGAAATCGGAACGATATACCTATGCACGGCGGGGTACAGGATGCCTCATGCTTTTGCTGTTCCTGCTTATTGAATTTTAACCCGGAAACACCGCAGATAAATCAACAATATGCAAAGACGAAAGATGCTGGGAGCGCTGGGGCTCACGCTGGCTGCGGGATTTCCCGCATCCGCCGCCCCCGCGGCTAAAAGCAGGGCCGGCCATATGCTCTACCCGGATGTGGCAAGCATGCTGCAGGACAAAAAAACAGGCGAAGGCACGCTGGTGCAAACGGCAGGGTATTTCACACCGGGCGACGGCGGCGCGGCCACGTACCGTTATACTAACGCCGGCGGCTACTCGCTGATCCCGGATACATCCGTGAACTATAAAATGTTCGGCGCCGTAAGCGACGGGAAAAATGATGACGGCGTGCAGATCAAAGCGGCGCACGAATTCGCCAACCTGCACAATATACCCGTCATCAACCATGGCGGGGAATTCTGGATCAGGCAGACCACGGGCATACCTGTGCTTACCAATGTGCACTGGGGCCAGACGGTGTTTCATATAGACGAGCAGTACAACGCCCGCAGCAGCGCCCGCTTCGAGGTAAAAAGCAGGCAGCAGCCACAGCAGATTTCGCTGGATGCAGCAGCCAAAGCTGATTTGCTGAAACAGCTGAAGCCCGGCGTGAAACTGCTGCCAATGATGGCGCCCTATACGAACTGCCTTGTGTTCATCGCCGATGAAAAAGACCGCATCGGCCTGCGGGCCGGTGAAAAATACACCGGGCAAAGCTGGGCGCGGGAAGATTTTTTCTACGTGGAAGAGCACGGCCGCCTCACCGGCGACCTGGCCTGGTCTTTCAAAGACTACACCAGCCTGTATGCGGTGCCCTGCGAAGACAAATACCTCGTGATCGAAGGCGGTACATTTTATGTAACGGGCAACAGTCCGGGTAAAGTGAACGGCGCAAAATACGACGGCTACTGGCGCAGCGGCATCCACATCACCCGCAGCCGCACGATCGTCCGCCAGCAATGGGTAGGGCTGGCGCCCGGTGCAAAGGACGTAGCCATGAACCCGAGAGGCGGATTCTATTCCATGTCCAAAGTATACGACGTTACCCTGCAGGACATCAGGCTGATACCCTGGGAGCAGGACAGGGAAGGCACGGACAGGGATGTGCCCGCCGGTACCTACGGCCTTTCCTGCAACCGCACGCTCAAAGCCCGCTTCATCCGCGTAACCGCAGAAGGAGGGCCGGTGCACTGGGGCGTGTTCGGCACCAATCTCAACAAACATTTTTACATAGACCAGTGCGCGCTTAACCGCGTGGACGTCCATTTCCATTGCTGGCACCTGCATATCAAAGATTCATCCATCGGGTACCGCGGCATTACCGTTACCGGGGGCGGCGACCTGTTCGTGGAGAACACGACCGTCTGGAGCCGCAATTTCCTTTCCTTCCGCCGCGATTTCGGCGCCAAATGGGACGGGGCGATATATGTGCGCAACTGCCGGTATATCCCGTCTGTTGCCGGGGAAACCGCGGTGCTGGAATTTAATCCCGCAGACTCCACCTACAATTATCCCATCGGTTTCGGAAGGACCATCAGGGTGGACGGGCTGGTGATCGATTACAGCAGCGTACCGTCTTCCGGCCGGCCTTGCTGGCTGATGCGCATGCCTTCTTTTTCCAGGATGAAGAGCGGCGATCATATGTTCTTCCCGCACTTCGTTTCCTTCAGGGATATAGTGGTGGAAGGCCGTGCGCAGGGCGTCCGCCTGTTGCAGATACCCACACCGCAGGATTACCGGCAGCCCGCTGCGGGCGGCTTTGAAGGAGGGCAGCTTACGCCCAATGCCAGCCTGGTGTTCGACCAGGTGCACCTGGAACGGGCGGAAGGGCTCACCATCGGCTCCGGCGTTTATACAGACGCGCATGCCCTGTACCCGGAGTTGCGGATCGTGAACTGCCATCATTTTGCCGCTACCATAAAAGCGGCGGCGGACCTGCGGGTGGAGCGCAGCGAGGTGAACGGCCTGCAGCTGGCCTTGCAGGGAAGCCTCGCATTGGCGGACTGCAAGCTGAGGGCAGGAGAGCAGGGCATGAGCGTGAAGGCGGAAGGAGGGGCGGGATTCACCAATTGCACCGTTTACGCACCGCTCGTGAACGGCCGGCCTGCCCCGGAGCTGACGGACCGGTACGGCTTTATTCAGCTCAATGAAGCAGTGAGGTTCAATCACCTGAATACCAGGCTGGGGGCGGATATTATGGAACATTGCCGGAAAAAGGGGATAGCGTTGCTCCCAAAGTTCATCAGCATGCTGCAGGGCCATCACGAACTGGAGAAGGAAACAGTATAACATCCGGATTTCCCGGGCACGTTACCGTCCAGTCCTGTATTAGGGCTGCGGGGGAAAAAATAATTCCCTCCGCCTTTTGTTTTCTGATTTTAAATAGTATTTTCGGGTACGTACCCGAAACCTTGAAACAAATAACAACCAAATAAGGAGAATATGGAAAAGTCCCGCAGAACATTCTTGAAAAACACCCTTAAAGGGTCGGCCGCAGTAGCCATCGGGGGCATACTCCCGGGCTTCAGCGCCAAAAGTTACGCCAGCATCATCGGCGCCAACGAGCGCATCAAAGTAGGCATGATGGGCGTGAATGCCCGCGGGCTGGCGCTTGCCGGCAACTTTGCCAAGCAGCCCAACTGCGAAGTGATCTCCGTTTCAGACGTGGACACCCGCGCCGCGCTGAAATGCATCGCCAAAGTGACGGAGATCCAAAAGACCAAACCAAAGGACGTTCCGGACTTCCGGAAGGCCCTCGAAAATAAAGACCTGGATGCGCTGGTGATAGCCGCGCCGGACCACTGGCATGCGCCTGCCGCCATCCTTGCCGCCAAAGCCGGGAAAACGCGTGAGGTAAACGCTGCCGCGTTCGACCGC
>CBFHAF010000462.1:0-4509 GCA_965653435.1 uncultured Chitinophaga sp. | reverse complement strand
ATTCGAACAGGTTCCCGTCTATGGCCCATTTGTCCAAAGGGTCCGCCACCCTGCCTTTAAAGGTCCATTCGCCTTTCATAGGGTCGGCCGATGCGTTTTCGAGCGCATACATCCGGTGGCCTTCATTTTTCCCGCTGTCAGCCGCGAAATAGGCGTACCATTTGCCTTGCAGGAAGTGTATTTCCGGCGCCCAGATATGCTTCGAAAAGTGCGTACCGGCGGGCGGGCGGAAGATAGTAGTATGCTCGGCGCTTTTCAGGTCCGCCAGGTTCCGCGTTTTCCAGAGGTCTATCGTGTTGGCGGTGGTGTGGGTATAATAATAAAAGCCGTCTTTATAAAAGGAAAACGGGTCTGCCCCGGAAGGCAGCAGCGGGTTCGTAAACGTGTTTTCCTGTGCGTGGAGTGTGGCTGCTATTAATATCAGCAGCAGTGTCAGGGTCTTTTTCATGACTGTAAAATAAAAATTTCCGTTTATTTGTTTTTCACTACTTTCGGGTACGTACACGTGTAAATACAGCTATGAAAGCGAATCAAAACGAGCAGCCCAACGGCGTAAAAGAGATCGCGCGCAGGGCGAAGGTCTCTATTGCGACAGTGGACAGGGTCATCCATAACAGATCGGGCGTTAGCGCCAAAACCAGGACCAGGATCGAGAAAATCATTCAGGAGCTGAACTATCAGCCCAACATCATTGCCAGCAGGCTGGCTTCCAGGAAAGTACTCAACTTTGCCATACTCATCCCCTCCGTTTCCGCGGAAACTGCTTTCTGGGCCGCTCCCCTCGCGGGCATCCAGCAGGCGGAAGATGAAATCAGGCAGATGGGCATCAAGGTAGACCGGTATTTCTTCGATCTCAACAGCAAAACATCTTTCACCAAACAGACCAAACAGATACTGAAATCGAAGGTGGACGGGATACTGCTGGCCCCTTCGTTCATAGAGGAGTCCATTGCGTTTACGGACGCACTGAAGGAAAAGAACATTCCCTATGTTTTTATCAACTCAGACATACCCAACCGCGAAAGCCTCTGCTATATAGGGCCTGACCTGTTCCACAGCGGTTACCTCAGCGCGCATGTGATCAATTACTGCATACAGCCGAAGGACAAGATACTGGTGGTGAACGTATCTCACGAGATCGAGAACCATCACCACCTGCTGCGCAAGGAAGAAGGTTTCCGGTCATATTTCAGGGATAATGAAAAGCGGATCGTGAAGATCGATATCCGGCAGACCAACGACCGCTCCGTGGAAAAGAAGGTGGCGGAAATGCTGGAGAGCACGCCCAATATCAAAGCCATTTTTGTGACCAACTCCCGCGTGGCCAACGTGGCGCATTACCTGGAGAGCAAGGGCAAAAAGGGCATCCTGCTGGTGGGTTACGACTTCCTGCCGGAGAACATCGCTTACCTGCAGCGGAGCGTGATCGATTTCCTGATCTGCCAGAAGCCCCAGGAACAGGGCTACCGTGGTATTATGGCGCTGTACCAGCACCTGGTGATGGCCGCGCCGGTAGAAAAGGTTTCCTTCATGCCGATCGATATCATTACGCGCGAGAACTACGCGTATTATAAAAACTGACCTACTCTGCTACTTATAAAAAACGGGCCGCTTCATGAAGATGAAGCGGCCTTAACGTTGTACTTAATCGCTATTGAAGTACGTAATTAGTAGCAGAAGTATTGAGGTTATGAGTTTACTGTGTGAAGCTTCGCCCCGCTGTCCGCATCAATGAACAGCTGCGCGCGGGAATGGCGGCGCAGGATGGTGGATGGATGCTCTGCCGCGATGGGGGCATTGATGGTGTGGTAGATCGCCTCAGCCTTCGTGGGGCCGGGCACCATGCAATAAATGAACCTTCCGCGGAAAAGCGCGGGCACCGTAAGCGTCAACGCGTGCGTGGGCACTTCGTCCAATGTTGCGAAACAACCGTCGTTCACCTGCTGACGGCGGCAGGCCAGGTCCAGGTCCACCACTTTCACCGTGGCGGGATCCTCGAAATCCGCCACATGCGGGTCGTTGAAGGCGATATGCGTGTTTTCCCCGATGCCCATGTTCACAATGTCCACCCCTTCTTTATCCAGCAAAGCGGCATACCGAGCGCATTCCTGGTCCAGATCGGCGGCGTTGCCGTTGATGTAATGCACGGTCCGGAACGGCACTTTCCCGAAGAGGCGCGCTTTCAGGAAATTGCCGAAGCCCTGCGGCGCGTCGGGATGCAGGCCGGCATATTCGTCCATATGAAAAGCGTTGATGCGGTTCCAGGGAATATTGCCGTCCAGAGCAAGCGTTTCCAGGAATTCCTGCTGCGAAGGCGCAGCGGCAAAAATGATATTGAGATGCTCCTGCACGCTGAGCAATTCCCTGATCTTATCCGCCACCATGGCGGCAGCAGCGGCGCCCATTTGTTTCCTTGTATCGAAGCGGTGTATCTTTAACTGGTCTTTTATTTCCATATCGTTATGTCTTAGAATGTTGACGGGCGCTGTTGCGTACAGCCGCCAGCGTTATGAAGCAAAATCGGTTTTTATAAAACTGCGAGGTCCAGCGCATGTTTGGCCTGGTGCAGGATCCTGCCGCCGCAGATCACGGTATGGATGCGGATATCCTCGTCGAATATCAGTACATCCGCATCGCGGCCGGCCATCAGGGCGCCTTTCCGGTCCGCCACTTTCATGATGGCCGCGGGCGTGCTGGTCATCATACGCACGGCATCCGCCAGCGGCACATCTGCCAGCTTCACCATGTTACGCACCAGCTGGTCCGTAGTAGCCACGCTGCCCGCAAACGAGCTGCGGTCAGGCAGCTTAGCGACATTATCTTCCACGATCACTTTCAGGCCGTTGTTCTTCGCGCCGAGGATGCTTTCCCCTTCGGGCATTCCTGCCGCGCGCATGGCGTCTGTAATGAGCGCGGTCTTATCCGCTCCTTTGATCTTGTACACCAGCTTCAGCAGCGGCGGCGGCAGGTGAATGCCGTCCGCAATGATCTCCACGGTCATTTCGTCCATGAGGAAAGCGCTTTCCACCGCGCCCGCATAACGGAAGGCATTTCGCCGCGTTACGCCGGACATGGCGGAGTACAGGTGCGTGGCATGCGTGTACCCGCATTCGAACGCTTCCAGCATTTCTTCATAAATAGCGTCCGTATGGGCAACGGCCGGGAGGATCTTCCTGCTTTGCAGGTAACGGCCAAACTCAAGCGAGCCGGGCAGTTCCGGCGCAGCGCTCCAGCGCACCACCGAGTTGGTGGCGGCCAGCACTGCTTTATATTCTTCGGGATCCGGGTTGCGGATGTAGCGCGGGTCCTGCGCGCCGCGCTGGTTCATGGCGAAATACGGGCCTTCGAGGTGAATGCCCAGGAAGGCGGCGCCTTTGGTATTGCGCAGGTGCGCCTGTTCGTATAACTCCACTGCGTTCAACAGGCTGGCGGTATCGCTGCTGAGCGTGGTAGGCACCATGGAGGTGGTGCCGTACCGCATATGTGTTTCAGCAACGGTGAGGAAAGAGGCGGTGTCTCCATCCATAAAATCACTGTCGCCGCCGCCATGTACATGAATGTCTATAAAGCCCGGTGAGATGTACTGCCCTCGGGCGTCTATCTCAAGCGCATCCTGCACGGGAATGTCGCCTTCCGATACGGCGAGTATCCTGTTCCCTTCAATCAGCACGGTACCGCCGGAAATGATCCGGTAAGGGGTAATGATCCTGCCGTTAAATATCTTGATCTTGCGAAATTCCATAATGCTGCACTTCCTTTTTTAATTGGATACCGGGTGTTGATGAAAAGCTGGGTGACCACCTCCTGATGAGATGGCCGTAAAAAGCGTAAAAAATGAGATAAATGTAACAGGGGAACAGCACCCAGTATGCCAGGCGTTCGCCGGAAACATCCGCGAAATGGCCATATACCAGCGGCAATATCGCATTACCGCAGAGGCCCATGATCATCACGGAGGCGCCGAGCTTGGTAAAACGGCCCAGCCCTTCCAGCGCCAGCGGCCAGATGCCCGCCCATACCAGCGAGTTGGCAAGCCCCAGCAGTACAACGAACCAGATACTGATATCCGCCGTGTGGCCCAGCAGGGTCACCTGCCCTTTCATGAATATGATGCCCAGGGTGAACAGCGATCCCAGCACCGTACAGATGCGTAAAGCGTTCACCTGGCTGATATACTTCGGGATGAGCGTGATGCCCGTGCAATAACCGATGATGGTGGCCGCGAGGGTATATGAAGGAAACGTTTTGGCTTCCAGCAGGGAGATGTTCATCGTTTGCGCATACGGGATGATCGTATCGATCGCCACCACCTGCGTGCCTACGTGCAGGAAAATAGCCAGCGCGCCGAGGATGAGGTGGGGGAATTCGAAGATGCTCTTTTTGCCCGCGTTCGCCGCCGCCACCGTGGTGCTCTCGCTTTCGGTATTGATCTCAGGAAGCGGTGAAAAGCGCACCAGCAGGCCCAGGAGGAACAATACCACGCCCACCACGGAATACGGGACGATCACC
>CBFHAF010000461.1:0-4529 GCA_965653435.1 uncultured Chitinophaga sp. | reverse complement strand
GCACGGCGCGGATGGGGGAATAAGCGCTGACTCCGGTCCTGCTGATGGTCTTCAGCCGGTAATAGCTCCAGTTGTCATAATAATTGTCGTCCATGTACACATAGCTCCGGTTCACCTGGCTGTTGCCCGTGGGCGTTTGCGTGGGTACGATCGCTACCGTGCGGAAATCCGCTTCATGCTCCAGGCGCCGCTCCAGCTCATAATGCTGAACGTTCCTTTCGCGGAGGGTAAGCCAGTTGGCCTGTACCCAACGGATGTCTTTCCGGCGTGCGTCGAATATCAGCGATACTTCGAACCCTGGTGCGGGAGCTTTGTATCGTGTAAGCAGGGAAAGGAAAAGATGACCGGGTGAGGTGAAATTACGGGTATGTACGAACGCCTGCGCAAGCGGCGCGCCCGTGGTGAAAATGCCCGGCCGGCTGAAGCCCGCTGGCGGCACTGTATCCCAGCCCGTGGGGGGAATGAAGCGGGTGATGAAGCTGCTGTCTGTATTTGCGGCGAAGCCGGCGTCCTGTTCGGTATGGTTGTGTTGCAGCCATACGGTGGTTTCACCGCCGGGTTGAGGTTGTGACTGCCTGATGTGCCAGGTTTTCAGCACGCGGTCGTTTTGCAGGAGGCTGCCGGATTGTGCATTGGAATATACATTGTCGAACACCCTGGCGGAGAAATTGTCCGGCGTGGTGCCGCTGGAGCGCAACGCCAGCGGGGTGTAGCTGCCCGCTCCCGTGCCTACCGGGAATATAACCCGGCCGCTTGCCGCACTCAGCTGCCTGCGGTAAAGATGCCCGCCGTAAGGAGTGCTGCCGGTAACAATAAAACGAAGGTCGGAATAACCGGTGATGCTCCCCGGGTAATCGTGCCCGACGGAAACATTCCAGCCGTTAAGGAAAAGATGGCCGCTTTCGAAATGCAGTTGATGGCGGATGCTGAGATCGCTGAGGTCCGCCAGCTGTACGCCTGCCGGGTTGCTGATGCTAAGGTTGGGGAAGCTGGCGCCGGTATTGCCGGAAACGCTGTACCCGCCGAAAACGTATTGCCTGGCGGCGCTGGTATCCCAGGGCTGCACGAAGCGGAATATGCCGCCGTTGGCCGGCAGCGATGGATGGTAAAACCGCTCGTCCGGCAATGACGCGCCTTCTGTATTGCTCCACAGCTGCCCGTAGAACAGTACCACTGAGCCGGCAGCCGAGCCAAAGCGCCCGCGGTTGTCCATATTGCCGAAAATCGAAACGGTGTCTGTCTTATAAGCCATGATATCCGCACCGGGTGGGATAAAGACGCCGGTTTGGGCCGTGCTTTCGCCATAGAGCAAAAGCAGCAGGTGCAGCTTGATAAAGGATGATATGAGCGTTTTACATCGCAACGGTATCTTGCTTTTTAGTTCCCTTCCACTCTGATGTAGATCCTTGTGCCTGTATTGGTATGGGCTTCCAGGGCCTCCGCGGCGAGCACTACAATGCTGCTTTCCACCACCCTGATCACCATCGAAGTAGTGGTGTTGCTGGTAACAGTAACGAGGGGTGCGGTTCCTAAACCAGCGCCCCCTTTTGCCGTCACCTGGATGCTCAGTATATTGGTGAACCCGATATTGGTGGGGAAATTGATGGTTTGAGTCCCTGTTCCCGTATTCGCCACCTCCGCTACCCATATTTTAGTAACCGCGTCCAGCGACGCTGTGCCGCCGGCCGCGCCATTGGCGCCTGCGCCACCGCTATATACCACGGGCGATTGGGTTCTTACCACTTTCCCGTTTGCATCCACGCCCAGTGCGCCGGATCCTGAAGTAACGGGAGAGGCCGATGTAAGGTTTTCCAAACGCAGGCCGCCATCGTTCGCCGTTCCTGTTTTAATATGCAGCTGAGTGCTGGGCGTTGATGTGCCGATCCCCACTCTCCGGCTCGGCAATATCCGCATGGTTTCGCTCGACGAAGTAGTGCCGCCGGTGAGGAATATGATGTCCTTGGCGGAGTTATTGTTCACGATATACAGGTCGTTTGCAGATCCCATCAGGTAACAGTCGTTTGCATTCCCCGTTTCAATGGAGTTGCCGGCCTGGTATACATACCCGGACCCGTTGATCCCCAGGCTCACATAGTTGCTGGTTTCCGATCCGTTGTTGGCGATGGCGGAAATCTGCGTGCTGGACTGGGTACCCGTGGAAAGGTTGCGGATCTTCATCTGGAAATAATTATTGACGGTACCCCTGATGTGCATGGCGTTATTGGAGCTGGTAACACCCGCGTCTACCAGTAATTTCTCGGGATTGGACGCGTCGAACACGGTTGAGCCGATGCCCACATTGCCGGATGAGGTAATGCGCATCCTTTCCTGGTTGTTGGTGATGAAAGGAAGCGCGAAGCTATTCAGGGTACCGAGCGAAGAGGTGCCGGAGACGGTATTCCCGTTCAGCATCCAGCCGGTAGATGTGCCGGAGGTCGCGTCGGATATCTGCCGCCAGGCGCCTGCTTTGCGAACGAGCAGGCTGTTCAGCGGAGTGAAATAGAGGATGGTGCCATCCGGCGCTGTGGCCAGCGTGGCCACCGTGGTGTCCGGCACGCGGGGCAATAAAAGCCCCTGCCTGGTGCTTTCGAGTTCGAGTATAGACGATTTGCTGATGCTGGCCGGATTGGCGCCCAGCTTAAGCTGCGCCCGGAGGGCAGCGGGTTGCCCGCAGACAAACAACAGCAATACGATCCAGCAGGTAGGACGTATATTCATGGATATGTGTTTGGTGAGGCGTTTATTTTTTGATCACATACCAGTTGGTTCCGTCCGTTTGCAGTGTAACGAACGTCCAGTCGTTGTAAATGATGTAGCTGGTACCGCCATCTATCGTTCCGCCTGTAGGCGTAATGGTGACGGCATTGTCGATACCGCCGGTACCTATTTTTTTGATGGTGTAGATCCTTCCGCTGATATTGGTGACCGCGGGAAGGGTGATGGTCAGCGCCCCGCCGGTGGCATCTGCCAGGATCGTGTTGTCTGCCGCTGTAACGGTATAGCTGGCGGTTGTCCGCGTGATGTTGGCGGATATAGAGCCGTTCAGCTGGAAAGTTGAATTGGCCGCCGTTCCCTGTGCAAGCCCAACGCTCAGCGTATCCCTGAAATTCTTGGCACCGCCGAATGTCTGCGTGGTGGTGGATACTGCCCCCGGGTTGGTGGCGTCCGCGGCATGCAGCCTGATGGAATCGCCGCTGAGGCTGAGGCCTGTGGATGAAGCAGTTCCGGAGAACGCTGTTGCCAGTATCTGAGACCGCGCAGAGGAATCGAAACGCAGCCAGTCCGCATACGAAAGAAAACCGCGGGAAACGGACCCGCTGCCGTCCTGCGTGGGAACATTGAAGGTATGCACGCCTGCGGCGGAAGTAATGGTAAGGTCTGTGGTAACGGCACTGTCTGTGCGGAACGTTTGCACCGAATCACGCTGACCGTTGAGCGAAACGATGGCATTGCTGAAAGCCGCTTCAGACATGGTTCTCTGCATGAGCACGCCGCTGGCCTGGTCTATTACCATCACCTGCACCTGGTTGGTGCCTGCGGGTATTACGTTCATGCCAACGGTGATGTTGCCGCCGCCGGTAATCCTTAAACGTTCGGCGTTGTTGGTCCTGAAGATCACCGGCTGATGATCGGTGTTTCCAAGGAAATTTACAGCGGAATCAAGTCCGGCGTTGCCCAGGATGTTCCAGTTGGCGCTGTTGCCCACACTGTCTGCAGACATTCGTTGCCATAAACTGTTCTTACGGATAAATAAACTGGCCGAATCAGACACATAAATGATCATGCCATCAGGAGCGGTGTTCAGCGGTGCAAGGGTCAGGTTGCCACCGGGTATCCGGGGCAGTAAAAGACCCTGCCGGGTGCTTTCCAGTTCAAGGATGGAAGATTTGTTGATCTGGCTTGGATTGGAGCCGACCTTTAATTGCGCGGAGGCGAGAACGCTAAAGAATAGCAATCCCGCCACAAGAATGAAATGTTTCATGCAGGTGTGTTTAAATGAATTAAGTGCTGAGACGGTTTAGATTACAGGATCGGTTACTATTTCGGTTCGGATATTGTTTTGGTTTTTTTGAATATTGTTTGCCTACGGGTTATGTGGTAAATATATTCCTTTAAGCATTCCCAGGGCTAATACGAGCGTGTTATTTTTCTATACTGATACTAACAGCAGTACCATGTCTTTGTTCTGGTTCATATTTCGTTTTTGTACAATACTGCTGTTCGCTGCCGGGGTAATTTTACATTACAATAATGATTTGAAATATGGAAAACACCACACAAACAGAGCAGCGCCCGGCGCTCGCCTACACGATCGCAAAGAAAGTGATCAAATACGCCATTTACTTTGCCATCCTTTATTTCGCGTACGAAGGTTTTATGGCCTGGGATTAGAGCAGGCGCGCGGCACAAACAGGAAGGCGGCAGGGAATTACCGCCTTTTTGCGCATGAATAAAACATTCCGGTACCTATTCTTTAACAAAACGACACCCTGGACAGTTTTTTTTCCGGTTATTTTTATATCGCTGAT
>CBFHAF010000460.1:0-4541 GCA_965653435.1 uncultured Chitinophaga sp. | reverse complement strand
ATGGAGATCAGGCCGCCCAGGCCGCATTTCTCCGCGATCTGGTCCATGCTCAGGTCGCTGTTTTCCAGGTACCGGCGCGCTACTTCCACCCTTACTTTTTCTACAAATTTGGCCGGAGTCACGCCGGTCTCTTTCAGGAATACCCTTGCGAAATTCCGTATGCTCATATTGCTGTGCTGCGCCAGGTGTTCTATGCTCAGGTCTTCTTCCAGGTGCCTCACCATCCAGGAATATAACTTCCCCCCAATGGAGTTTTCCAGGCGGTTGATTTCAAGCAGCCTGCCGAACTGCGCCTGGTACCCCGGCCGCTTCAGTTGTAATATCAGCTTGCGGGCGATATGCGCCGCCACCTCCCGGCCATGGTCCTCTTCCACCAGGGCGAGCGCCAGGTCGATCCCCGAGGATACGCCCCCTGAAGTATAAATATTCGAATCGCGGATAAAGAAAGGATCGGTGTCTACCCTCACATCGGGATAACGGTGCTGGAATTGCTGGCTGTGCTCCCAATGGGTGGTAGCCTGCTTCCCGTCCAGGATGCCCGCTTCCGCCAGGGCGTAAGCGCCTATGCAAACGGAGCAGATGCGGTTGACCTTCGGATAAATGCCTTTCAGCCATTGGAAAAAACGCTCTCCCTTTTCCAGCAGCGGCATGGAGAAACCAGCTATGATCAGCGTATCCACCGGCTGCGTGATGGCGGTAACGGTAACCTGGCAGTGCAGGTCCACACTGCTTTTGGTAGGTATCTTCTTTGTATTGACCGGCGATGCGAGCAGTATATCATATCCGCCGTTGCCATCCAGGATTTTGTCCGCCGCGGCAAACACATCGCAGGGGCCGGCTACATCGAGAAGGAAGATCCCCGGGCTGGGTACAACAACGATCAGTTTCTTTTTCGTTCTTGTCATACCCAAAAGTAGGACTAATCCGGCATGGCACAAATGACATATTTTATACAATTCCGGCCATCCGGCGGGAGGCATATAATAGCCCCGGAAATAGTGTCAGCGCTTATTCAACTGGAAATAAGTCGCCATATCAAGCGAGGAGAGGTCTGTAAAGCCCGCCTGCCGCAGCAGCGTCACCAATTGGCCGCGATGGTAGGTAGAATGGTTGATGGCATGTACGGCCGTTTGCCAGAACGGCATTTCGCCGGTATGGTTGTTCCTTGGGTATTTGAAGCTGACTGGCCGTAAATGATCCTCTTCCGTGCAGCTGTCAACCAATATCCTGATACCGGCGGATGACTTATTCCATATCTCAAGTAATTCATCTTTTGTACCCTTGAATACCATGGATAAAAATACCGGTTCGGGAACATGCGTCCAATGATCGACCCAATACTTTTCCGCGCTCGCGATGTGGATCGCCGTTTGGCGGATGCTGCTGAAACTGCTGGTGATCGTTTGTTCCCATTGCCCCTCGCTGATCTGGTGAAGCCATTCCATCGCTTTGGTATCCGCCCAATGATTGTAGCCCGCTACCTGTTTGAGATAACCTGTGTTCATGTTGATATCTTTTTTGATGATGCGGCAAAAGTAGCGATGGAGAGGCGGTGGGAACGATAGGTTCCCGTTCAAAAAGTATGGCTATACGTTCAAACTGATAATTGGTACTGTTTAGGCGTTACGCCATGAATTTGTTTGAAAGACTGGATAAAACTAGAGAGGTTATCATAGCCGAGCTCGGAGAAGATCTCGCTCGCCTTGCAATCACTTTTCCGCAACATCTCTGCCGCCCTTTCCATTCTTTTTCCCAATAACCATTTGCTGGGACTGTTGCCATAAAGGCGGGCAAACCGGCGCTTGAAGGTGGAAAGGCTCATGTTGCATAAAAAAGCAAGCTCTTCAACGGTTATGCTGCTGGTGATATGTGAGGTCACGGCCTTGCGGATCAACAGATCCTCATTTGTTTCATTATGCATGTTCCGGATCTGTTGGACCTGACCTGGATATTGCACGGCAAGGTATACGAGCAATTCTTCCAGTTTGACCTTTTGCAGCTCGGGATGTACGGGTTTACCGCTGGTAAGCATGCTGTCCAGTGAACGGGTAAAATTGACGAGGAATTCGTCCTTTTCGAAGAGCAGGAATGGAAGCTTGCCCGGTGTTTTTGCGGACGTAACGATCAATGAAGCATGCCGGTCAAAAAAACCGGACAGGAACCCGTTGCTAAAAAATAAAAGGATGCTGTGGTATTCACCTCCGGGCGCCGCAGTCTTTTCGCTCATCAGGCAATTGCCGGCAGCTAACATTACGAATTGCTGAGGGTTTACGCTAACCCGGTCGCCTGCAAAATGAACAATTTTTTCACCCTCAAGCAAAAAAGTAATGAGGTTTCGCGGCAATGTTATCATGGCCCGGGGAGCCGGTTTTCCCGGGCGGTAACGAATGATGGAGATTTCGCCATCGTCCTGGTTTGGTGACGGAGAATTGGCTGGTAAAGAATTTATATCCATTAGATGGCCAATTGAATTAATTTGAAGCAAATTAACGGATTTTTGCAGTTTTGCGGGCTTGCCGGCGAACGCATTCAGGCCGGCCGCCTCTTCGTCCCGTGCGAAGCGCCGCCGGTTTGACGTACAGGTTCTCAAATGATCTTTATATTTATATTATGATCGATCTCTCTCATGCTGAAAAACATATTCACCGTGTTGCGAATTTCCACGACCTGGTTTCTACGCCATTTAAAGGTGAAATCAATGCGGTTTGCTGGCCCCGTACGCTAACCGGTGATTTTTCCGAGATCGTTGAAAAGGTGGCGCTAAGCGGAGATATAACAGTAATTGAACAAGAGGAACTTCATGAACTTCAGTTGAGTGAACAGGGGCAACTTGCCCGTGAAATTCTTTTAAAAGACCTGAAAGCATTAAAAGCTCACGGCGCATCGCCAATGCTTAACGTGATCAGATGCTATGAACGGGATAATACCTGCCCGTTTTTCCCGACCGATGTTTATTCCTTTCACGTAGACCGCTCTCCCATACCGACCGATACCTTTTTATGTACCTATTATGGCGAGCCGAGTGAAATATTGCCGAATTCCCAAGGCGAAAAGAAAGTACTTATCCCGGAAATACGTGATGAGCTCAGAAAGCTATACAACGGGGCAGATGAAGGCTTTGAATCATTCTTAAGCGAACATTTCTTCGATCTGCATTATCAGGCTAAACCTGATGCGCATCCGGTAAGCTTAGGCCTTGGTAACTTATGGCGGTTAGCGGTCGATCATCCTGAGAGCCAGGTTCTTCCCTGCCTGCACCGGGCGCCAAAGGAAAAACCCGGGCAGAACAGGTTGTTGCTGATCTGTTGAGCAGAAATTCTTAACAGCAAGGCGACAGATCTAACGGTGAAATTGCAATGTTTGATCAGGAGCCAATCCGGTTGAATCCTGATAAGATCAGTTTTGGGCGGAGATTTTTTTCTTAAGCGCTGATTTCAAGCTTATAACCTTTGCCACGTATGGCAACAATTTTGATATTCGGATCAAATTCCATTTTTTTTCTGAGTTTTGATATGAACATATCCAAACTACGCCCCACAATAACACCTTCATCTTCCCATATCTCTTTTTGTAACCGGCTTCGCTCGATAATCTCGTTCGGAGACAACGCAAAAATGTGCATTACACGACTTTCTGTCCGGGTTAGGTCCGTCACCTTCCCGTTTATGATGAGTTTATGGTGCTGTGCGTCAAACGAAGCCGAGCCCAGAGTGATCAAGCCTGCAGGCTGTTCATCCTCGGGCAGAACTCTCCGCGGCTTAGCGGATTTCAAAAAAAACAGGCCGACAAATGCCAAAATTGACAGGCTGCCCAGAAGATATCTGTTCTTTGCCTTATTTATTTCAGCCGTTTTGAATTTAATATTGATCATATAACCTGCCTTGGGTTGCACTCTTCCCCTGCACGCCACAATATCATTTTTTTTATCCCGGGATATGGCGAATCCATAGGCAACACTGCCGTTGCCGCTGTTCAGCACGTTAACAACATAATCATTCACCAACGGGTCCAGGGCCAATACACGCCGGGTAATGCCCACCAGGGAGTCCGGGCGGAACGTAAGGTCTTTCTCGAACCTGATCCTGTATTCAGCTTCCGCTATCTTTTCTACCGGAAGCACCCTTGACGTACTGTCGCCCGACTGTAAAAGCAGTTCATGTCCGATCCCGCGGAGCAGAACTTCCCTCCTGGAAATACCAAAGTCGTCACTGCCCTCCATGCTGAAAGCCACGCCGATGACAGCGGTAAGCAAGAGCATCAATCCGAATGCGTATTTGCGTTTCCCGGAAAGGAGATTTCGCATAAGATGCATAGTGTCAAGCTTTTATTTACAAAAATTTACAAATCTATTTACAGTCAGAATTCCCCGCCCTGAAGATATCAAAGTAATTTCGATGGATCAACTTTTGATATGCCATCAAAAGCAAAAAACTCCCGGTGTTTACCGAAAATGAAACAAGCATGGCGCTACCGGAACCGCAACGATTACCAATATTAAATAATAAATTATGAAACCCATACCCGTATATGTTTTAATCTTA
>CBFHAF010000459.1:0-4542 GCA_965653435.1 uncultured Chitinophaga sp. | reverse complement strand
GACGTGCTTTCGGCGCTGCTGGCCGCTTCCAACCTGAACTACAAAGTATTGTCTGACAGTGTGATCGCCATCACCGCCTTGCCCGGCCAGAAGTTCCTTTCCATCAGGGGCGTGGTGAAAGATAACAAAGGCACCTTGCTGCCCGGCGTTACCATTCTTGTGAAAGGCACGCCGAACGGTACCGTTACCAATCCCGAAGGCCGCTTTGAGCTGAGCGCCCCGGAAGACGCCGTGCTGGTGGTTTCTTACGTCGGTTTCCAGACGCGCGAAGTGCCGGTGAACGGGAAGACATTGTTCGACATCGTACTGGAAGAAGAATTGAAAGGGTTGAACGAAGTGATCGTAGTAGGTTACGGCACGCAAAAGAAAGCATCCACCACCGCCGCCATTTCGACACTCAAAGGGCAGGATATTGCGCGCACTCCCGTAGCCAATGTGAACAACAGCATTGCGGGCAGGGTATCCGGCGTGCTGGCCTTCCAGGGAAGCGGCGAGCCCGGTGCGGATGCGGCCAGCCTCAGGGTGAGGGGCGTTGGCACCACCGGCTCCAGGAACGGTGCGCTCACCATCGTAGACGGCGTGCCGCGGCCTTTCTCACAGATCAACCCGAATGAAATAGAAAGCTTTACCGTGCTGAAAGACGCCGCAGCCATTGCGCCATACGGTCTTGCCGGCGCCAACGGCGTGGTGCTCATCACCACCAAACGCGGCAAACAGGGTAAAGTGGAACTTGGTTTCAATACCTGGTATGGCGTGCAAAGGCCCACCCAGTACCCCAAATACCTGGATTCCTACGGCTTTGCCAGCACCCTCAACGCCGCCAACAAAAACGCTGGCCTGCCGCCGGCATATTCGGACGAGCAGCTGCAGAAATACAAAGACGGCTCCGACCCGGACCATTACCCGAACAGCGACTGGCTGGGCGATGTGATCGATTTCAACGCGCCTATGACCTCGCAGAACCTCACATTCTCCGGCGGTTCAGACAAAGTGCGTTTCTTCAGCTCGCTCGGCCACCTCTACCAGCAAGGTTCCGTGGACGTGATCAAATACCGCCGCTACAACCTCGCTTCCAATGTGGATGTGAACGCCACCAAAAATACCGTCATGTCCCTGGACATTAAAGGAACCCTGGAAACGACAGACAATCCGGGCTCTACCAGCGGCACCGCCATTTATACATCCGTTACCAAAAATCCCCCGCTGCTGGTGAACCAGCTGAAATTCAGCAACGGCCTGCCCGGCAACGGGCTGCTGCCTTCCATTTACGAAAGCGGCTACAACCGCAGGAAAGGCAATATGCTGTTCACGCAATTATCCATCGAACAGGCCATACCCTTTGTACCCGGCCTTTCGCTGAAAGCAGTGGGCGCCTACGATAAGAACTATAACACGGGCAAACAATGGCAGCTGCCTTACAGCATCTGGTCGCTGAACGCGCAGGACGAGTTCGTGGAAACCAAAGCCGGCGTACCTTCCCCGCAGCTGAGCCAGGATTTCGACGAAGCGGTGAACACTACGCTGCAGGGTTACATCACTTATAAAAGAACTTTCGGCAAACACAACGTGAACGTGCTGGGCGTGGCCGAGCTGCGCCAGGGCGACAACAATACCTTCGGCGCTTCACGCCTCAATTACCAGGTTACGCTCGATGAGCTGTCGCTCGGCAGCTCTTCCAAAACAGACCTGGACAACAGCGGCTCTTCCGGTTCCTACAAGCAGCTGGGCTTCGTGTACAGGCTCGGGTACGATTACGCGCAGAAATACCTCGTGGAATTTTCCGGCCGGTACGACGGGCATTATTTCTTCGCGCCCGGAAAGCGGTTCGCGTTTTTCCCGGCCTTCTCGCTTGGCTGGAGGCTGTCTGAAGAGCATTTCATCAAAGACAATTACAAATGGATCGATAACCTGAAGCTGCGCGCTTCGTACGGCATTTCCGGCAACCTGGCCGGCTCTCCCTTCCAGTACCTGAGCAGCTACGGGCTGAACAGCAGCTACGGTTTCGGGGGTACGCAGTTCACACAGGTGCAGGGCGTGTTCGAAAGGAACGAATCCAACCCGAACATTACCTGGGAAACCGCGAAGAAGGCGGATATCGGCATCGAGGGCATGTTCCTTCAGGGGAAGATCGGGATTGAGCTGGACTTCTTCAAAGAACGCCGCAGCGACATGCTCGTGGCGCCCAACGCCGTGGTGCCGGTTGAATACGGCATCGGCATTTCACAGGTGAATGCCGGGATCATGGACAACCAGGGCTTCGACTTTTCCGTGAACACCAGCCATGCTTTCAACAACGGCATCACACTTGGCGGCGGGCTGAACTTCTCTTACGCGAAGAACAAGCTGGTGGAAACATTCGAGAACGCCGCGACGAAAAACAATCCCAACCGCAGCCGTACCGGCCGCCCGCTGGACACGCAGTTCGGCCTGCAGGCCATCGGCTTTTTCCAGTCGCAGGAAGAAATAGACGCCGCGCCCAAACAGTTCGGCACCCTGCGCCCCGGCGATATCCGGTATGCGGACATCAACGGCGATAAAAAGATCACGGACGACGACCAGGTGGTGATCGGCGACCCTGCTTTCCCGCAGGTGATCTTCGGTATCAACCTCAACGCAGGCTGGAAAGGCATCGACCTCAGCATGCTGTGGCAGGGCGCTACCCAAAGCAGCTTCCAGCTCACCAATGAAGCATCCCTTCCGTTCTTCAACGGCGCGAAAATATTTGAGGAGCAGCTGGACTACTGGACGCCGGAAAACAGGGACGCCAAATACCCGGTGATCATGCCTTCGCCCAGCACCAACAGCCAGCAGGTGTCTTCTTTCTGGCAGAAAGACGGGTCTTACATCAGGCTGAAGAACATTGAGCTGGGTTATTCGCTGCCGGTGAGCGCGATGAGCAGGCTGAGGATGGCCAACATCCGCCTTTACCTCGCCGCGCAGAACCTGCTCACCTTCTCCGCCGAAAAATACCTCGATCCCGAGATCGGCGTGAGCAGCGCCAGCAAAAGGGCCCGGTATTATTTCCAGCAGAAGGTGCTCTCCTTCGGATTAAACGTCAATTTCTAAACAGAAAAACCAACGTACATGAAACTCAGGAAACTATTCTATATAGCGGGTTGCTGCATCATGCTGGCCTCCTGCGACAATTCGCTCGATATTGAACCTACGGACCAGCTCACCGACGCATCTGTCTGGAAAACGCCCACCAACGCCGGCCTGTTCCTCAATGATATTTACAACAACCTGAACCCCGGCCCGCAAAGCACCGTGTTCACCAACCTGCCTTCCGAGATCAGCAACGACCCGCTCGACAATTTTTCCGACAACAGCATCAGCGGCCCGCTGGCGGGCATCCCTTCGTACGAGAACTTTGCGCAGGGCTCTTACGGGCCTTCCACGCCAATATTCACGCCGCACTGGAAGAACATGTACGCCAACATCCGCAAGTGCAACGTGTTCATCAAAAACGTGTCTGCCTCCACCTTCGACGAGGCCACCAAAAAAGGCCTGCTGGCACAGGCGAAATTCCTGCGCGCTTATTTCTACAAATCCCTGATGGACATCTATGGCGGCGTGCCCGTCATCACCATCCCTTTAAACCAGGCCGAGCAGGGCGATGCCATCTTTTACCCGCGCAACACCTGGGAAGAATGCGTGGCGTTTATCCGGAAAGAATGCGAAGAAGCCGCTGCCGACCTCCCGTTGAAAGTGGCCGCCAAAGACGCCGGAAGGGCCACCAAAGGCGCGGCCTGGGCGCTGAAAGGAGAAACCGAGCTGTATGCCTCCAAATGGGCCGATGCAGCAGCCACCAATAAAAAGATCATGGAATCTGGCGCAGGGTACGACCTGTATCCCGATTACAGCGCGCTGTTCCTGCCGGCCAACGAGAACAACGTGGAAGTGATCTTCGACATCCAGTATGCCGCCAACATCCGGGGCAACATCAAGGAAAAATACTGGAACCCCGTGAAAGTGAGCGACGGCGGAGGCTGGGGCGCTGTGAACCCTACGCAGGACCTGGTGGATGAATACGAATTCCTGGACGGGAAGACCGAAGCGGAAGGCTCTGCGCTCTTCGACCCCGAACATCCGTATGACAACCGGGACAAACGTTTCGCCGCCACCATCATCTACGACGGTTCCCCCTGGAAAAACGGCGTCATCTATACCCGGCTGGGCGTGGCCAACAACCCCAACGAGCTGGACGCATCCGGCGCGGGCGGCAAAGGGCGTACCGGCTATTTCATGAAAAAGGCCGTGGACCCCGCCGTGGTGCCGGGCAACAGCAGCGGCGGCAACTCCATCATCTGGCGTTATGCAGAAGTGCTGCTGAACTATGCCGAAGCGCAGAACGAAGCCGTGGGGCCGGACGAGAGCGTATATGCCGCCATCAAAAAAGTAAGGATAAGGGCCGGCCTGCCGGAACTGCCCGCCAACCTTACCAAAGACCAGATGCGTGCGCGGATCAGGCGGGAGAGAAGGGTGGAGCTTGCTTTTGAAGGCAAACGTTTCTCAGACATCCGCCGCTGGAAAACAGCTGAA
>CBFHAF010000458.1:0-4546 GCA_965653435.1 uncultured Chitinophaga sp. | reverse complement strand
ACATTGACCGGTACGGTAATAGACAAAGCATCAGAACGTCCCCTGGCCAATGTGTCCGTAAGCATCGCAGGCACCCGCCTCGGGGCTACTACCGATTCCCTCGGGCGTTTTGTGCTGGCCTCTGTTCCATTGGGCCGTCACCAGGTGTCTTTTACCTATATCGGTTACAAGACCGTTACCATTCCCGAAGTACTGGTCACCTCCGGTAAACAGGTCATCCTCGATGTGCCGCTCGATCAGCAGGTCGCTGCTCTGAATACGGTGACCATCACCGGCGGCAGAACAAGGAAAGGCATGGCGGCCAATGAATTTGCCGGCAGCAGCTCCCGTTCCTTCAGCATGGAGGATGTAACACGGTATGCGGGGGGGCGGAACGATCCCGCCAAGCTGGCCAGCAACTTTGCCGGCGTGGCCAATACCAACGACTCACGCAACGACATCGTTGTACGCGGCAATTCACCCACTGCCGTATTGTGGCGCATGGAAGGTATTCCCATTCCCAACCCGAACCACTTTTCGACCCTGGGCACCACCGGCGGACCGGTGAGTGCCTTAAACACCAACGCCCTGAAGAACTCCGATTTTTATACAGGCGCTTTCCCTGCAGAATACGGCAATGCTACCGGCGCTGTGTTTGACATCGGCCTGCGCACAGGCAACAAGGACAAGTTTGAGACTACCCTTCAGCTGAATATGTTCAGCGGGCTGGAAGCCATGCTGGAAGGGCCATTAAGCAAGAACAGGAATGGTTCGTCCTTCCTCGTAGGCTATCGCTATTCCTTTGCACAGATCGGCCAGTCGCTGGGTTTCAATATAGGGACCGAGGCGGTGCCCAG
Organism: uncultured Chitinophaga sp.; assembly: GCA_965653435.1. GTDB lineage: Bacteria > Bacteroidota > Bacteroidia > Chitinophagales > Chitinophagaceae > Chitinophaga. The sequence goes on along the minus strand of CBFHAF010000458.1, from coordinate 3,710 downwards.
GTTTCAGGATGTTATTTTTCACCTCAACTTTGCCAGGTCCAAATGGGGCAAGTTCAGCCTCTTTGGTTTGGGCGGTACCAGCGCCATCGATTTCATCGGCGCCGATCTGGACTCTACTGACCTCTTTGCCAATAAAGATGAAGACACTTATTTCAAATCAAGGATCGGTATAGCCGGTCTGAAGCATACCCTCGACATCGGCGGCAACAGTTACCTCCGCACGATGTTGTCTTATTCATATGTAAGCAATGAAGCGGAGTGGTATAAATATTACGAGTCGTCGCCCGACCGGCAATTCATGACCGAGAACAATACCGTCAATACCGGGTTACGTATCTCCTCCTTCATCAACTCCAAGATAAACTCCCGCTTCACCATGCGGGGCGGCGTGCTGGCCGAGTTGATCGGGCTGGATACAGAAGTAGAAACGCGGGAAGACAGGCCCGACTGGGAAACCATCCGGGATTATGATGGCAACGCCTGGCTGGTGCAGCCTTACGTGCAGGGCAAGTACCGCTTCACCGAAAAACTGTCGCTGAATGCCGGCCTGCATGGCCCGTGGTATGGCCTGAACGAAACATCTGCGATTGAGCCCCGAGCCTCACTCAGTTATGCGATTACCAATAGCCAGACCCTTACGTTCAGCTATGGCCTGCACCACCAGCAGCAGCCATTGCCTGTATACCTGTACCAGGAAAGGAAACCGGATGGCACGTACGATCAGTCCAACCGTGACCTTGACCTCACCAGGGCGCATCACTACGTGCTGGGGTATGATTGGTTCTTTGCCCGCGACTGGCGGTTGAAAGCGGAAGCCTATCATCAATCCATTTCCAATGCGCCCGTAGAACGGACGCCCAGCGGGTTCTCCGTGCTCAACAGCGGCGCAGACTTTACCTTCCCCGAAAAAGCAGGACTGGCCAACAATGGCACAGGCACCAATACCGGTATCGAGCTTACCGTGGAGAAGTTTTTCAGCAGAGGTTTTTACCTGCTTACCACCGCTTCCTTGTTTGATGCAAAATATAAAGGCAGCGACGGGATAGAAAGAAATTCAACCTTCAACAACAGGGCGGTGCTCAATGTGCTGGCCGGCCGCGAATGGAAGATGGGCCGCGATGGGCGCAATGCCTTTACCATAGATGTGAAGTTCACCCAGTCGGGCGGCCGGTACTATACGCCCATCGATATCGCCGCTTCCAATGCTACCGGCTTTGAGCAACTGGATGAAAACAGGTACAATGATGAACAGTTTTCCAATTACCTCCGGTTCGATACCCGTTTCGGTATCCGGCTCAATAGTCCCAGGCGTAAACTGTCGCATACCTTTTATTTAGATATACAGAATGTGACCAATAGAGAAAACGTATTCATACAGCGGTACAACCGTGTGATGAAACAGGTAGGCGTTGTTAACCAGGTAGGCTTTTTCCCGGATATATTATACCGGCTGCAGTTTTAAGAAGGTGTAGTGCATTAGCCGGGTATATGGCAGCATGGCCCGAAAGGGCTCTCCTTCCTCTTGCTAAAGCGGGGTTGGGACAGGAAGAAGAGAAGGACCAATAAGACCCGGGTGTACCTTACAAATACCGCAGCCACCACTGCTGGTGCGTTTGTTTATACTGAACGAACCATTTACAGGGTTGGTACAGCAGCGCCACCACTGTTATCCAGAGAACATACACCACGCCCAGGTTGAACCCAAAGTCATACGGGCGGAACAGAAAGGGAGAGTCCGCCGCCATGGCTTCCTGCCAGGTATGGCCGGTGGCGAAGAACAGGAGCATGATGATCAGGTGAATGATAAAAAAATGCAGTACATAATAAAAGAAAGCCACCCTGCCGAACATCGCCAGGAAACCGGCGAATTTTCCCCGCAGGTTGTCTATTGCCGATAATATCAATAACACAGGGCCGATGGTAAGACAGCCATATTGCAGGGACACCGGGTACTTGGTCACATTCACGAACGACATGACAGTGTACAAACCATTTTTCTGCGCACCCCATGGTGCGGGATCGCCATATTGATTGATGATCCGGAGCAGTACGAACAAAGCCAGCAGCGTGATACCGGCCAGGTTCAGGATTTGTCTTCTCCGGACCGGATCAAAACCCTTTTTGAAAACAGGGCCCAGCGAATACCCCAGCAAAAGGATACCTGTCCAGGGAAGAATGGCGTAAACGAGAAATACGTTGTGTGAGCCGCTGAGATGAAGGATGTCTCCCTGCGTGGTGAACAGTATTTTCCAGAAAAGAGCGGCAATACCCTGCTGCGGTAATGATGCATGATCGAGCAGGTTATGCCCGAAGAAAAGTACAAGGCCAGCCGCCAGGATCACTTTGGGAGAAGTACGCATCAATAGCCCAAGCACAACCATACTCCAGCCGGTAGCCCATATCACTTGCAGTATGAACAGGTTGTACAGCGGGTTGAAGCACAGCCCGAAAGTGATGACGAATAATTCCACGAACACCAGCCAGAGGCCACGCTTCATGATAAAGGCACTGTGATCCCCGACGGGCTTGTTCTGGCCGGTAAGGTAGATGGAGATGCCTGCCAGGAAAACAAAGGTCGGTGCACAATAGTGGCTGATCCAGCGGGTAAAGAATAGCAGGGGTGTGGTAGTGGTCAGGTTGGTCGGTTCGTCTGTCAATGCCGGCAGGTGCAGGAAATGGCGGACATGTCCCAGCGCCATGATGATCATTACGGCACCCCGGAGTATGTCGACTGAAACTACGCGTTGTTTCACTACTGTGGATATTTTAGCGGCGGTCTGGGGTGGTGTAAGTGCCTGATGCATAATTGGGGTACTTTATGAATTACAAATAAATCCGCCGGTCCATGACACTGCATGCCATTGCAGGCGGCTATCCGGGATTAAGGAACCGGCGTCAAATCTCAGGTGGTAAAAATACCCGGGGGCACACCTTTCACCAATAGTACATTTGTACTGTATCGCATGATCTAAAAATGAAGCCCCGGGTTTCCGGGGCTTCATATTATGGGAGCGGACAAATAATTTTGCTGCTTTCCGTCAACTGATGATCTTTACACCTTTTCCCTTCAGCCGCGCGGCCTGGGCCGCCGTCAGCTCTTTATCCGTTACCAGGGCGGTCAATAACGATAACGGTGCAAATTTGAGATAGCTGTCTTTGCCTATTTTGGAGGAATCGCAGAGCAGGAACACTTTACCGGCATTTTCAGCCATTGCTGCGCTGATGCTGGCTTCCGTTTCACTAAATGCAGTAAGGCCGTTTTTTGCGGACAGGCCGTCCGCGCCGATGAATGCTTTGCCGGCGTGATAACTCTTTATATGCGCAACCGCCCTGTCCCCATGAATCGCCTTCCGCTGGCCGTCCAATTCCCCGCCGGCCAGGTTTACCTGTATGCCGTTCAGCCCCATGAATGCCGCCGCAACGGGCAATGAATTAGTAATGATACGCAGCGGCGTGATGTCTTTGAGATGTGCGCACATGGTAAATACAGTGCTGCCGCAATCCATGAAAATGGTATCTCCCGGCTCTACCAGGGCGGCGGCCAGTTTGCCGATATATTTTTTCTTTGAAGCAGAAACGTTTTCCTTGTCGGCATAAGCGGTGAAGGGATGCCGGGGAGGGGCCTTCATTGCGCCTCCGTGCGTTCTTATCAGCAGCTCCTCATCAGCCAGCTGCTGAAGGTCCCTCCGGATGGTAACTGCTGATATTCC
>CBFHAF010000457.1:0-4560 GCA_965653435.1 uncultured Chitinophaga sp. | reverse complement strand
CGCGTTAGGTGTCCACACAAAAAAAATCCAGGCAAACCTTGCCTGGAAGTATATGTATTTGCTTTGAAATGACGGGCTATGCTCAGGCATTATGCTTCAGCGCGCGGATCATTTCCACGGGATCTTTCGCGGAGAACACGGTATTGCCGGCCACCAGCACGTCCGCACCGGCTGCCACAACGGCCCTGCTGTTGTCCAGCGTAATGCCGCCATCCACTTCGATCAGCGCTTTCGATCCGGACCGGGTGATCAGTTCTTTTACCTGCCTGATCTTTTCATAAGTGTTTTCAATAAAATGCTGGCCTCCGAAGCCGGGGTTCACGCTCATCACGAGCACCAGGTCCAGGTCTGCAATGATATTTTCGAGCTGGCTCACGGAAGTGTGCGGGTTGAGGGCCACACCTGCTTTCATGCCCAGCCCTTTGATCTGCTGGATGTTCCGGTGCAGGTGGCGGCAGGCTTCGATATGAACGGTAAGCACATTGGCGCCCGCTTTGGCGAAGGCTTCCGCGTATTTCTCCGGCTCTTCGATCATCAGGTGCACATCGTTCACCTTGTTGCATATTTTGGTAACGGCGGCTATCACCGGCAGCCCGAAGCTGATATTGGGCACAAAGCGCCCGTCCATCACGTCCAGGTGCAGCCAGTCCGCCTCGCTGCGGTTGATCATGTTCACATCTCTTCCTATTTCCAGGAAATCAGCGGCCAGTAAGGAGGGGGCGATAAGCGGCGTTTTCTTTTCCAAGCGGGTGATTTTTTAAGATTACAAACCTAATGATTTTTAACCGAATCGAGGAGCTGCCGGGCTTCCGGGAAGTTTTTCCGGAAGGAGAGGGCTTTGGTGAGATCGTCCATGCCGGCGGGTTTGCTGCCCAGCGTAATAAGCGTACGCCCGCGGAGGTAGAATGCATCGGCATTGGTAGGGTCTGCCTTGGCGGCCATGTTGTAATGCGGCAGGGCTTCTTTCCATTTCCCGTACCTGGACAATAAATTGCCCAGGCCAATGTAAGCCCGGCTGTACGCGGGGTCCAGCTGAAGTGCGTAAACATATTTTTGCCTGGCCTGTGCTTCTTTCCCCTGGAGGTCGTACACTTCGCCGGCGGCGTAACTGGCTTCGGCGGAAAGGGAATCTATGGAGGAGGCCAGGGTGTACAGCGCAAGGGCCTGCTGGTAGTCCTTTTTACCAAGAAGAAGGTCCGCCGTCAGCATCACGGCTTCGTATTCGCTGCTGTCTTTCCGGATACCGATGGCCTTGGTGAGATGTGAAATGGCTGCGGCAGTGTCTTTCCGGTTGAGGGCCGTAAGGCCGTAAATGTACAGGGCGTTGGGAAGGGTGGAAGGGTGTTTTTCGAGAACGGCGGCCTGGCTGTCTGCCGCGATGTAATTCCCCTGCTGGATAAGGGCATTGGCGAGGTAAATACGGGTGGCGGCGTCTCCCGGTTTTACCTGCAGGTCCTTCCGCATATTGTCTATCGCCACGCTGACGGAATCTGTTACAACCGGTGTTTTCTGCTCCGTGCCACTTTGCTGGCAGGCGGCAAAAAACACCGGTATGCATAACATATATAAAAGTTTCATAGTCCCAAACATAGGGAATTTTTATTGCATCAGCCAGGCCTTCATGTCCGCATAATCGGCGTTCATCAGCACTGCTTCTTTGCGGTGGCCGTTCATCTGCTGCACGCGTTCGGGCACTGCGATGGCTTCCTGCAATTCGGCGGGCATGGTGTTGGCAAACTTCACCGGGTGGGCGGTTTCAAGGAAAACGCCGGTTACGCCGGGATGCTGCTGCATGTATTTTTTTAACCCGAGATACCCTACGGCGCCGTGCGGGTCCATCAGGTACTGGTGGTCCCTGTACACCTTTTTCATAGCGGCCGTGGTTTCTTCGTCCGTGAAACGGTATGCGGAGAGGGAGGCTTTCAGCGCCCTTTCGTTTTGCGAGAAAAGCTGGAGGATGCGCACAAAATTGCTCGGGTCCGCCACGTCCATCGCGTTGGAAAGTGTGGGCACGGCATTGTGCGGTTCATATTTCCCGTTCGCCATGAAGCGGGGCACGGTATCGTTCACGTTCGTGGAGGCCACGAAATGCTGCACGGGAAGGCCCATGGCGGCTGCCATCATGCCGGAGCAGATGTTGCCGAAGTTGCCGCTGGGTACTGATATCACGGTTTCCCTGCGCCATTGTTTGGTTTTGCGGTAGGCCATGAAATAATAGAACATCTGCGGCAGCCAGCGGGCTACGTTGATGGAATTGGCGGAGGTAAGCGGGCGGTGCGCCTGCAATTCGCTGTCGAGGAAGGCTGTCTTTACCATGCGCTGGCAATCGTCGAAGGTGCCTTTGATCTCCAGCGCGCGGATGTTGCGGCCCAGCGTTGTGAGCTGTTTTTCCTGGAGGTCGCTCACTTTGCCGGAAGGATAGAGAATGACCACTTCAACGCCCGGCACATCATAAAATCCATGCGCCACGGCCCCGCCGGTATCGCCGGAAGTGGCTACCAGCACGGTAACGGGCTGCTCGGCCGAGCGCCTGAAATAACCCAGGCAGCCGGCCATGAATTTGGCCCCCACGTCCTTGAAGGCAAGGGTAGGGCCGTGGAATAACTCCAGCGCATACACGTTTTCTTCCACTTCGCGCAGGGGGAAGGGAAAGGTGAGCGTTTCACGGATGATCTGCGTGAGGTACTGCACGGGTATGTCGTTGCCCACGAAAGGCTGTATTACTTTGCGGGCAATGTATTGCGGGTCGTATTCGTCGAGCCGTTCTATGAAATCCTTGTCCAGCCTGGGTATTTCCGAAGGGAAATAAAGGCCTTTGTCCGGCGCCAGGCCCTGGATCACTGCTTCCCTGAAGGAGGCATGGTGCTGGTGGTTCTGTAAGCTATAATAGTACATGGAATTAAATGTTTATGGCTTTAACGCCTGAGTGGCCGATGCGGGATACGTGGATGTGGTAATCCACGCCCAGCGGCGCGTAAATGGTTTCCATCATGGCGGCTACGGCCCTGGCATTGGCTTCTCCTTTGCTGAGCATGAACACGGAGGGGCCGCTGCCGGAAATGCCTCCGCCCAGGGCGCCTGCTTCTTTGCAGCGTATTTTCAGGTCGTGAAAGGCGGGGATGAGTATGGAACGGATGGGCTCCACGATCACGTCTTCCAGCGCGCGGCTGATGAGGCCGTAATCTTCGGTGTAAAGCCCGGCCACCAGCGCGCCCACGTTGCCCCACTGGCGGATGGCGTCTTTGAGCAGCACCTGTTGCTTGAGGATGCCCCTGGCGTCCGCCGTTTTTACTTCTATCTGCGGGTGGATCACGGTTACCCAGAGGTCCTGCGGGGTGTGCAGCCTGATCACATCCAGCGGCTGGTAGCTGCGCACGAGCGTGAAACCGCCGAGGATGGCGGGCGCCACGTTGTCCGCATGCGGTGTGCCGCAGGCCAGCCGTTCGCCTTCCATGGCAAAGCGGATCAGCGCTTCAGGGGAGAAGGGATTGCCGAGCAGCATATTGCCGCCCACCACTGCGCCCGCCGCGCTGGCGGCGCTGGACCCGATGCCGCTGCCTGGATGGATATTTTTTTTGATGGAGATCTCTATGCCGGTCTCCGGTTTGCCATATTCCTGCAAAAGGGCCATCAGCGCCACGCCGGCCACGTTCAGGGAAGCTTCCAGCGGCAGGTCGGCCCCTTCGATGGAAGTAATGCGCACGCCGGGCTTCTCGCTCAGCCAGAGCTCCATTTCATCGCCGGTGCCTTCCAGGGCAAGGCCTATCACGTCGAAGCCGCAGGCCACGTTGGCAACGGTGGCCGGAGAAAATACCTTTATCTTATTGTTTGCTTGGCTCATATCTTAAATTATCGAACGGTTCTGATGATGTCTGCAAATATGCCGGAAGCGGTTACGTCCGCCCCTGCGCCCGCTCCCTTCACGATCAGCGGCTGCGCGGAATAACGGCTGGTGGTGAACAGCACGATGTTGTCCTTGCCTTCCAGCTGGTAGAACGGGTGCTGCGGGCTCACGGACTGCAGGCCAACGGAGGCTTTGCCGTTATGGTAACGGGCCACGAACTTGAGGCGCTCGCCTTTGTCCGCAGCGGCTTTGAGCAACTGCTGAAAATGTGCGGCGTGCACGTCCAGCTGTTCGTAGAACGCGGGCACGTCTTTGGCGTGGAGGCATTCCTCCGGGAGGAAGGACTGGTTCTCTATGTCTTCCATTTCCAGCACAGCGCCGCTTTCCCGTGCCAGTATGAGTATTTTCCGCATCACGTCCTTGCCGCTCAGGTCTATGCGCGGATCGGGCTCGGTGTAACCCTCATCCTGCGCGGCTTTTACCACCTGCCTGAAATTGGCGCCGTTCACGAAATTGTTGAATACGAAATTGAGGCTGCCGCTCAGCACTGCTTCAATGGTCTGTACTTTATCGCCGCTGCGCACGAGGTCGTTCAGGGTGTTGATAACGGGCAATCCCGCTCCCACGTTGGTTTCAAAAAGGAAAGAGGCATTGAACTTCCGGGCAAGGTCTTTCAGTTTCTTATACTCCGCGTAGACGGAAGAGCATGCGATCTT
>CBFHAF010000456.1:0-4569 GCA_965653435.1 uncultured Chitinophaga sp. | reverse complement strand
GCGGGGAGGGGTTAACGTGCGGCCTTTACGGGGGCACTATGAACGGCTTCCGCGATCTCGCGGATCAGGGAAGTATCTTTTTCGATGGCGTTGCCCACCACGATGATGTCTGCGCCGGCTTTGCAGTTCAGGTAGGCTTTCTCCGCATCGCGGATGCCGCCGCCTACGATCACCGGTACTTCCACCTGGCTGGCTACCCGGTGGATCATGGATTCTGTAATGGGCTTGCGGGCGCCGCTGCCGGCGTCCATATATATGACCTTCATGCCGAGCATGTCGCCGGCCATGGCGGTGCACATGGCAATATCATCTTTATCCGCCGGAATAGGCGTTGCATTGCTGATGTAGGAAACGGTGGTAGGAGCGCCGCCGTCTATGACCATATACCCGGTGGAGATCACTTCCAGCCCGCTCTTTTTCACAGCGGCCGCTGAAACCACATGCTGGCCGATAAGCAATTCTGCGTTACGGCCCGAGATCATGGAGAGATACAGCAAAGCATCAGCGTATCGCGATACCTGCGAGGGGCTGCCCGGGAATAATATCACCGGAATGGAACAGGTAGCCTTGATCTGCTGCACCACTTCGTCCAAATGGTTCGTGATAACAAGACTTCCTCCCAGGAAAATATAATCAACCTTCGCTTCTGTGCATTTGGCAGTCAGATCAGCAATACCCGCAGGTGTAACCTTGTCAGGGTCTATCAGAACTGCGAATGACTTTATACCTTTTGCCTTTCTCTCGATAAAGGAACTGTATATTTTTCTGTACATTAATTTGGCATTGTTCCGGTTGAAGCAAATGTATAAATTTTTTTCTAATAAGGCACAGGGTTAAATAAATATGCATGGTATTGATTTTGCAATTGATTTGAGGTGAAAGGCACCCTTTTGAACGGCCGAACTGCCGTTGTTTGTTAATGAGCCCTTATGCACAGGCTGTGGATAAGACTAATTGGCGTGAAGAGCATTTAAAATTATTTTAGTAATCCCACTCCAAAAGTGTAATCGGTATCAATTTTTGTTCAATCCTGTTAAAAATTTCTAGGGCCATGAAAAATCAAGTAAATAAGGCTGGCGGCCTCGCTTTTTCCCGCCACTTTACCCGGGAAGGTGTTAGTCCCTACGATCAGTTCGAATATGATATGCGCTCGTCCGTTATCCGCAATCCGGGTGGGGATGTAGTGTTCGAGATGAATAATGTGGAAGTGCCGAAAGCGTGGTCGCAGATCGCAACGGACATCCTGGCCCAGAAATATTTCAGGAAGGCCGGCGTTCCACAGGCAGACGGCTCCACCGGCCGCGAAACCTCCGTAAAGCAGGTGGTTCACCGTATGGCAAACTGCTGGCGCGTATGGGGTGAGAAATACGGTTATTTCGCTTCAGCTTCAGACGCACAGGTGTTTTATGAAGAACTGGTGTACTGCATGCTCAACCAGGCCTGCGTGCCCAATTCCCCCCAATGGTTCAATACGGGCCTCCACGAAAGCTACGGCATTAAAGGGAAGCCGCAGGGCCATTATTATGTGGAACAGAAAACCGGCAAACTCGAAAAATCGACTTCCGCATACGAACGGCCCCAGCCGCACGCCTGCTTTATTCTCAGCGTGAGCGACGACCTGGTGAACGATGGCGGCATCATGGACCTCTGGGTGCGTGAAGCCCGCATTTTCAAATACGGCTCCGGCGTGGGCACCAACTTCTCCCAGATACGCGGCGAAGGCGAAAAACTCAGCGGCGGAGGTACTTCCAGCGGGCTGATGAGCTTCCTGAAAATAGGGGACAGGGCCGCAGGCGCCATCAAATCCGGCGGCACCACCCGGAGGGCGGCCAAAATGGTATGCCTGGACCTGGATCACCCCGAAGTGCTGGAATTCATCAACTGGAAAGTGGAAGAGGAGAAGAAAGTAGGCGCCCTCATTGCCGCCGGCTATTCCTCCGATTACGAAGGAGACGCCTATCGTACCGTATCCGGGCAGAACTCCAACAACTCCGTGCGCATCCCCAACAGCTTCTTCCATGCCCTGGAAGCGGATGGCGACTGGGAATTGAAAGCCCGCATGAACGGGAAAGTGATGAAGACCGTGAAAGCCGCCGACCTCTGGAACCAGATCGCCTATGCGGCCTGGCGCTGCGCCGACCCCGGCACCCAATACGATACCACCATCAATGAATGGCATACCTGTCCCCAGGGCGGCCGCATCAATGCGTCCAACCCCTGCTCCGAATACATGTTCCTGGACAATACGGCCTGTAACCTCGCTTCCGTGAACCTGCGCCGCTTCTTCGACGAAGAAAAGAGCCTGTTCGACGTGCCGGGATTTGAATACACCGTAAGGCTGTGGACCACCGTGCTGGAGATTTCCGTGCTCATGGCGCAGTTCCCGTCTAAAGAAGTGGCCCAGCTCAGCTACGAATACCGCACCCTGGGCCTGGGTTATGCCAACCTCGGCTCTATGCTCATGGTGAGCGGCATTGCGTACGACAGCGAAGAAGCGCGCGGCATTGCCGGTGCTATCACCGCTATCATGACCGGCGTGTCCTACAAAACTTCCGCTGAAATAGCCGCCCACCTGGGCGCTTTCCCGAAGTATGCTGAAAATAAGGAAGACATGCTGCGCGTAATGCGCAACCACCGCGCGGCCGCTTATGATGCCGCCGAGGCGTATGAAGGGATCGAGATCAAGCCCCAGGGCATTAACGCCAGATATTGCCCGGATTACCTGTTGAAAGCCGCCACCAAAGCCTGGGACGACGCGGTGAAGCTGGGAGAGAAACATGGCTACCGCAATGCGCAGGCTACCGTAATTGCACCCACCGGCACCATCGGTCTGGTGATGGATTGCGATACAACCGGCGTGGAGCCCGATTTTGCGCTGGTGAAGTTCAAAAAGCTTTCCGGCGGCGGTTATTTCAAGATCATCAACCAGTCCATTCCCTCCGCGCTGAGGCACCTGGGATATAAAGAGAACGAGATCAAGGCGATCGTGGATTATGCAAAAGGCACCGGCAGCTTCTCCGGCGCGCCTTACATCAACCCGCAGAGCCTGAGCGAAAAAGGATTCATCGCCGAAGAGATCAAAAAGCTGGATGCAGCTGTAGCTTCTTCTTTCGATATCGCTTTCGTATTCAACGTATACACATTGGGCGAGGAATGCCTGCAGCGGCTGGGATTCAAGCCGGAACAGTATTTCAGCATGGAATTCAGCCTGCTGCATGAACTTGGCTTTACAGACGAGCAGATGGAAGCTGCGAACGATTACGTTTGCGGCACCATGACGGTGGAAGGCGCTCCTTACCTGAAGGACGCCCATCTTCCTGTGTTCGACTGCGCCAATAAATGCGGTAAAAAAGGTGAAAGGTACATTCACGCCCACGGGCATATCCGCATGATGGGCGCGGCGCAGCCGTTCATTTCCGGCGCTATTTCCAAAACCATCAACCTGCCTAACGAAGCGGCTGTTGAAGAGATCGCCGATGCGTATAAACTGAGCTGGGAGCTGGGCCTGAAAGCCTGCGCCCTTTACCGCGACGGCTCCAAGCTGAGCCAGCCGCTCAGCAACAAAAGCGACAAGAAGAAAAAAAGCGCAGAAGCTACGGAACCCGCCGCGGAAGCGCCCGGCCAGATCGTAGAGATGAACAAGCTCACAATAGATGAGCTGCTGGAGGAGCTGAACAAAAGGATGATCGCCAGCTCGGACACTTCATTGAAACGTGCACTGTCGCGCATTGTGGAAAGGAAAACGCTGCCGGCGAAGCGCCGCGGCTTCACGCAGAAAGCAAAAGTAGGCGGCCAGCCCATCTTCCTGCGCACCGGTGAATACAACGACGGAACGCTGGGAGAGATCTTCATAGACCTTGCAAAAGAAGGCTCCACCCTCCGCAGCCTGATGAACTGCTTTGCGATAGCAGTGTCTGTCGGCTTGCAGTACGGCGTGCCGCTGGAAGAGTTTGTAGATAAGTTCGTGTTTACGCGCTTTGAGCCCGCCGGTATGGTGGATCACCCGAACATTAAGTCTTCCACATCGCTGATCGATTATATTTTCCGTGTGCTGGGTTATGAATACCTGGGCAGAACAGACCTCGTGCATATACTGGATGCACCGGGCAATACCGGCGAAGACGAATGGGACGAACCGGTAGTGAAACCCGAATTGTCCAACGTGCGCGTGGTGGGAAACACCTCCGGCGCAAGCGGGCCGAAAGCGGTAAAACCGCAGCCTGTAATGGCCTCAAGCGGGGAGAGCAGCACGCAGGATTACATGCGCAGCATGCAGAGCGATGCGCCGGCCTGTAACACCTGCGGGCACATCACCGTGCGTTCAGGAACCTGTTACAAATGCCTGAATTGCGGCAACAGCATGGGTTGCAGCTGATCGGAAAGCGTAGCAAAAGATCATTTCTTTAAAAATGTTTAACAAGGTTTGCTGAAAAAACGGGAAGAAGCGGTCCGCTGAAATCCCCGGTGGTAGTGGGTTTGTGGCGATCGTGAAGAACAGAAACTTTGTTAATTATTTGTTATTCAGGTTTAAAAATTTCAGATAAAGTTAACATAGATATACCTTTGTAT
>CBFHAF010000455.1:0-4582 GCA_965653435.1 uncultured Chitinophaga sp. | reverse complement strand
ATTCAGCAGTAGCGGATGCGCTCAAAAAAAGGATCGAGCAGAGCGAAAGGGAAATGAAGGAACTGGCCGGCATCAAAAAGCTGGCGAACGAACGCGCCAAAAAGGCCAATCTCCATAACAAAAAGCTGCGCGACTGCCGGGTGCACATGAACGAGGAGTACACCGGCAAACAGAAGGACGAGCTGGCCAGCAAACAGAAAGAAACAACGATTTTCATTACGGAGGGCGACTCCGCGAGCGGTTCCATCACCAAAAGCCGCAACGTGGAAACGCAGGCCGTGTTCAGCCTTCGCGGTAAGCCGCTGAACTGTTACGGCCTTACCAAGAAGATCGTATACGAAAACGAAGAGTTCAACCTGCTGCAGCACGCGCTCAATATCGAAGAAGGAATGGAAGGGCTGCGCTACAACAATATCGTGATCGCAACGGATGCGGACGTGGACGGGATGCACATCCGCCTGCTGATGCTTACTTTTTTCCTGCAGTTCTTCCCTGACCTGGTGAAGAACGGGCACGTGTATATCCTGGAAACGCCGCTGTTCCGCGTGCGCAACAAACAGCAGACCATTTACTGCTACAGCGAGGAAGAAAAACAGAAAGCGGTGAAAAAGCTCGGCAGCAAGCCGGAGATCACGCGGTTTAAAGGCCTGGGTGAAATTTCGCCTGAAGAGTTCGGCCAGTTCATCGGCGACGATATGCGCAAATCGCCTATCATCCCTTCGCAGGACATGCCGGTGCCCAAAATGCTGGAGTACTACATGGGCAAGAACACCCAGCACAGGCAGGACTTTATTATCAGCAACCTGCGCTACGAAAAAGACCTGGTAGAGGAGGCTGAAGAAGCCAAGGCTTAATTATAACTGTACAAACTGAGATGATATTACATATTGTATTCGGACAATCATCCGAGGCCAACCTGAAAGCGGCCATGGAACTGGACCCACTGCTGGAGGGGGAAATAATGAGTTTTGAGGACGACCTCGCCGTAGGCCCGCTCTTCATCCTGGACACGCCAGACGGGCGCTCCGCGCGCAAGGAATGGTGGAACACCGTGCAGGACGTGTTGGTAGCCGCTCCCGCGGAAGGAGAAGTGGCCGTTGCGCCCGCGGACCCCATCCGTGAGCTGAAAGCCCGTCTCCGCGAGGAAGAAGAGCTGGTCATCTGGATATGGGCGGGGCAAAACGCCACCGATGTATGCGGTTATTACTGGCTCATCAGCCAGCTGGACCGTTTCTCCGGCCGCATTCATCTCATTTACCTGAACAACCTGCCTTTCCTCAACGAAAAGAACGGTGTGTTTTATCCCACTCACCTCAGCCAGATACTGCCGAAGGAATTCCTGAAAGCCAAAAAACTCGCCCGGGAAGTATCCCTCGCGGAATTTGAGCTGGACGGGGACGAATGGCGCCGGCTGATGAACGAAAATGCGGGAGTAAGGATACTCGAAGGCGGGAAAAAGCTGCGCGGCGAACCGGGCACATTTTTCGACAAAGACCTGCTGCAGCAATCCACCAAAGAGTTCCAGAAAGCGAATAAAGTGATCGCGCAGGTAGTAGGCAAGTTCAAATACCCGGTAATGGACCAGTTCCTCAACTGGCGGCTGAAAGAGCTGATCAGGGAGGAGAAGCTGGAATACAGGGGGGAGCTGAAAACGATGCGCGATTATGAGATCAAATTGCCAGGTGGAGGAGGGGACTCCGCACCGGCTGAAAATGCATAACATGCCACAGATCACTATTACGCCGCTCGAGTTGCGGGGGGAAGACAACAGGGGCCGGAACTTCGACTGGCAAACGTTCAGGACAGGGACCTTTATCCTCTGTTACCGCAATGCCGGGTCCAGCAGCGGCCAGCATTACCACCAGGGCAACAGCGAATACAAGAACCCCGAGATCATGTACCTGCTGAGCGGAAAAGCCTACCTTCACTGGTGCCCGCTGGAAGAGAGCGAGCTGAGAACGGACCTGATCGAAGCTCCCGCCAAAGTGGAGATACCCGTGCGCATCTGGCACGAGCTGGAAGCGGTCACCGACTGCTCTTTTATTGAGTTGAACACGCTGGACGACGTGAAGATAGATTCCGTGAGGGTTTGGCGGGACGATTTCCTGGCAGGGCAACGGTAAACTTTAATTTTTTTCTTTTAAGCATATGAGCAACATCAACGAAACACCGGACGAATCACTGCATGGCCTTGCGCACGTAGATGAGAAGTATAAGGACTGGTTCCTGGATTACGCATCCTACGTGATCCTGGAGCGTGCGGTACCGGGCGTGGAAGACGGGCTGAAGCCCGTACAGCGCCGTATCCTGCACGCCATGAAGGAAATGGATGACGGGCGTTTCAACAAAGTGGCGAACGTGATCGGTCAAACCATGCAGTACCACCCCCATGGCGACGCATCCATCAGCGATGCGATCGTGAACCTGGGCCAGAAGGACCTGCTGATCGAAACACAGGGTAACTGGGGCGATGTGCGCACCGGCGACGATGCGGCCGCCGCGCGTTACATCGAGGCGCGCCTCTCCAAATTCGCGCTGGAAGTTGCTTTCAACAACAAGACGACCGAATGGCAGCTGAGCTACGACGGCCGCAAGAACGAGCCGCTGGCGCTGCCCATGAAGTTCCCGCTGCTGCTTGCACAGGGCGCGGAAGGTATTGCCGTGGGCCTCAGCACCAAGATACTCCCGCATAATTTCTGCGAGCTGCTGGATGCATCCGTTAAATACCTGCGCGGTAAAAAATTCGAGCTCTACCCGGACTTCCTGACCGGCGGCATGATAGACGTGACCAATTACAACGACGGCCGCCGCGGCGGAAAAGTGCGTGTAAGGGCGCATATCGAGGAGAAGGATAAAAAGACGCTGCTGATCAAAGACGTGCCTTACGGCGTAACCACCACAGCGCTGATGGAATCCATCGTAAAAGCGAACGACAACGGCAAGATCAAGATCAAAAAAGTGGTGGACAATACCGCCAAGGAAGTGGAGATAGAAGTGCAGCTGGCGCCCGGTATTTCGCCGGACATCACTATCGATGCGCTTTACGCTTTCACGGACTGCGAGGTGAGCATTTCGCCCAACGCCTGCGTGATCATGGAAGACAAACCGGTGTTCATGGGCGCGTCTGACCTGCTGAAGTATTCCGCTGATTTCACGAAAGAGCTGCTGCGCAGGGAACTGGAGATCAAACTGGCTGAACTGGAAGAAAAATGGCATTATACCTCGCTCGAAAAGATATTCTTCGAAAAAGGGATCTACAAGGAGCTGGAGCAGAAACATAAGGACTGGGAAACCGTTCTCCAGGCCATCGACAAAGGTTTCGGCCCCTATAAAAAGCAGTTGAAGCGGGAAATACAGCGTGAAGACATTCTCAAGCTCACCGAAAAGCCCGTGCGCCGCATCTACCGGCTGGACATCAATGAGCTCACCGAACAGATCAAAGGTATTGAGGCGGACATCAAACAGGTGAAACATGACCTGGCCAACCTGACGGACTACGCAGTAGCTTATTACGAAGGCCTGCTTAAAAAATACGGCAAAGGCCGCGAGCGCAAAACGGAGATCAAACTGTTCGACACCATCCAGGTGCAGCAGGTGGCCATCGCCAATACCAAGCTGTATGTGAACCGGGCGGACGGTTTTATCGGCACCTCGCTCAAAAAGGACGAGTTCGTGGCCGATTGTTCTGACCTGGACAACATCATCGTGTTCCGCCGCGACGGCGTGATGCTGGTGACCAAAATAGCGGATAAGACTTTTGTCGGGAAAGACATCATCCATGTGGACGTGTTCCGCAAAGGCGATGAGCGTATGACCTACAATATGATCTACGTGGACGGCAAAACAGGCTACAGCCTTGCTAAACGCTTCAACGTAACCGGCATCACCCGCGATAAGGAATACCATCTTACCAAGGGAGAAAAAGGTTCTAAAGTTCATTATTTCAGCGCCAACCCCAACGGGGAAGCCGAAGTGGTGACCGTGCGCCTCAGTCCGAACTGCGCGGCGAAGAAAAAAGAATTCGATTTCTATTTCGAGACCATTCCCATCAAAGCGCGCAGCTCCATGGGCAACGTGGTGACCAAATGGCCCATCCGCACCGTGAAATTCAAGGAAAAAGGCGTTTCCACCCTCAGCGGCATCAAGATCTGGTACGACGATGCAGTGGGCCGCCTCAATACCGAACAGCGCGGTATTTATGTCGGTTCCTTTGAAGGGGACGACAAGATCCTCGTGTTCTACAAAAACGGTACTTACGAGCTCACCAATTATGAGATCACCAACCGTTATGAATCCAACGATGCCGTGTATATCGAGAAATTCAACCCGGAAAGGATCGTGACGGCCGTGTATTACGATGCGGACAAAAAGCAGTTCAACATCAAACGTTTCAAGATCGAAACGCAGACGCTCAACAACAAGTTCTCCTTCATCAAGGAAGGGCCTAACAATTACCTGGAACTGGTAACCACGCAGGCCGAGCCCGTAGTGATCCTGCGTACCGGTAAAAAACGCTCGCCTGAAGAGGAAGAGATCGCGCTACATGAAATGTATGAAGTGGCCGGCTGGAAAACTGTCGGCA
>CBFHAF010000454.1:0-4594 GCA_965653435.1 uncultured Chitinophaga sp. | reverse complement strand
GAAGCCCGGCACAACCTATCATTACAAAGTGCTGTCTAAAGAGATCGTGGAATTCAGGCCCTACAAGCTCACCTACGGCGAAACCATCAGCTCCGACACTTTCAGCTTCACCACTCCGGCCAAAAACCCGAAAGAAGTGAGCTGGCTGGTTTTCAACGATATACACGACCGCGGGGCAGACAGCTTCCCCCACCTGATGGCGATGAACAAAGATCCTTACGACTTTGTGTTCCTGAACGGCGATATGTTTGATTACCAGGAAGATGAACAGCAGATCATCGACCATCTGCTCGCCCCGCTCGGCAAGACCTTTGCATCAGAAAGGCCCTTTATTTTCACCCGCGGCAACCACGAAACCCGCGGCAAATTCCGCCGTGAGCTCGGCAATTACTTCGACGGGCCGTACGTTTTCTCCAAACAATGGGGCCCGGTGCATTTCACCGTGCTGGATACCGGGGAAGACAAAGAAGACGGGCACCCCGTTTACGCCGGCATCGTGAACTTCGACGAATACCGCCGCCAGCAGGCGGAGGATCTTAAGCGGATCGTGCAGTCCCCCGCCTTCAAAAAGGCGAAATTCCGCGTGGTGATGATGCACATCCCGCACTACTATTCCGGCGACTGGCACGGCCCCACCGAATGCCGCAAACTTTTCGCGCCCATCTTCGAGCAGGCGAAAATAGACCTTTTCATAGCCGGGCATACGCACCGCCCCGGCATCCACCAGCCGGTTGCAGGCCAGCACGCCTACCCGATCGTGATAGGCGGCGGGCCGAAAGACGGCAACCGCACGCTCATCAAAGTAAAGGCCACCGAAAAGGACCTGAACCTCGTGATGCTGAAAGACGACGGGTCTGAACTGGGAAGGGTGGACCTGAAAACGAAGAGAGGATAGCGACCTGACTAATGCTTTTATATAAAAAATACCGGGCTTCGCGGAATATTTCCCTGTGAACGCCCGGTATTTTTATTACGTCGTTGCGAGGAGCAACGGAGCCTGAGCGCGGGCGCAACGAAGCGGGCAAAAATCGTCATTGCGGGAGCAGCCGAGCCAGTCGGGAGGGGCGACGAAGTAATCTCCTGCGAAGCACGTCATTGCGAGGAGCTGCGTGGCCAAAGCGAGAGGGGCGACGAAGCAATCTCCTGCGCTGCTCCCCGCAATGACGAGTTCTTTTCGCAATGACGCTTTCAACGCCTTTACAGCAGGTGCTTTCGGAGAATAAGTTATTGGGGAAGCGGCTTCGGCGCCGGTACGCATGCGTAAGGATCAGGATCGCCGGGTGCCGCCCTTTTGTCGTGGCTCCAGCAGAAGTTCATCGCCTGGCTGGTAACGCTCATCAGGCGGATATTGACCTTTGTGCCTTTCCTGCTGTTGGAGGCCTGGATGGTTTGCGCGCCCTTTGCCCCAATGTTATGGATAGTGTAGGGCTCACTTTTGAACACATCGCCATTCCCCCGCAGGTATTCCACCATCACCACCGCATTGTCCAGCGGGTATTCCGTCTGGTTGCGCAAAGTGATCTGCAGGTTGCGGATGCCGCCCAGGAAGCCGGTCTTGTAATCCCCCGTGTTCAGTGAAATATACTGTTTCCAGTTCTTGCGGAAATATTCCCTGCGGTCTACGAACGTAGCCTGCGCCTGTGCCTGCATATCCTTGCGGCCGGCGATCTGCTCGGCCGTGCGGTTGCTCAGGGTCAGGCTGTTCTTCAGGTCGCGGTTCTCCCGCAGCAATTGCTCGTTCACGTTCAGCAGCTCCTTTGCCCGCCGCTGATCCCGGCAGGACCTCACGGCCAGCAGCACGATCAGGAAAAGCATGATAACGGGTACGATCCATCTTTGACTCATACGGCTGTTATAGAAAAAATAATGCCGGATTTCCTGCGAAATCCGGCTCCATACTCAGCAAAACCTATTTTTCCCTGAATTCGTAACGTATTTTTTCATTCCTTTCAAAGTCGTACAACGTAAGCTTGCGCACGGTATAATAGGCTCTCCAGAAGTTCCGCAGGGCAAACACATATCCCTGGGAAGCCTGGTCCTTCTCGCTTTGCGCCAGGTTGAGGTCTGTAATGCTGATCTTGCCGATCATGTACCGGGCCTTGGTGATCTCGTAGCGCAGGCGGGCAATGGTGTCTGCCTTGGCGGCGCTGGCCAGCAGGTTCTTCTGGATATTGAACTGCTGCGTTTGCAGGTACACCTCCTGCTCAAACTGCCGCTCAGCCTGCTGAACGTCTATTTCGATGAGGTCGCGGTTGGCCTTGGCCTGGCGCACCCTGTAGCGGGCCCTGCCCCAGTCCATCAGCGGGATGCCGATGCCCACGGAGAAGTTCTGCTGTATCTCGCCGCCGGAGTACACCTTGCCCAGCGTCTGCCCGTTGTTGGTCTGCCCCAGCTGCGCCCGCAGGTTGAACTCGTAACCGCTGTAGGCGCGGGCTTCGGCAACATCCTGGCTGGCTTCCAGCCTCCTGCGCCTGAACTCGAGCACAGACTGGCGGTTGTTGGCCGCTTCGGCCACAGCCTTATCCAGCGGCACGCTGAACAGCGGCACGGTTTCGGGAGGCATCAGCTGGATAACCGCGTCTTTGGGCATGTTCAGGAAACGTTTCAGCTCCTGGTAAGCCATTTCTTTCTGCAGGGAAGCCTGTTCGAGCGTGTTGCGCGCGTTCAGCAGGCTCAGCTCTATTTGCAGCAGCTCGTTCTCCGCGATCTTGCCGAGATCGAAACGGCCTTTGGATATCTTATACAGCGTATCCTGGTTGGCCACGTTCAGCTGGTAGATCTTTTCCTGCGTCTGGGCGGCCAGGGCTTCGAAGAACATAGACGCGCCGTCGAGCGCGGCGGTTTCCAGGTCTTCGATGTACTGGCGTTTGCTCTCATCGTAAATGATGGGCGACAGCTTGCGCTCCCAGTAGAACGGGTTGTACACAACGCTGGGCTGGTTGTAGTTGATGGAAAAAGGCGTGGCGAGGTAATTGGTCGTATTCGTGGATGAGAACTCGTCGAAGCGGTTCAGGTTGGACTGTACGGAGAAGGTACCGCCCGTCCAGGGCACATTCTGGCGGAGGCCGAGATTGATAGCGGTGTTAGACGTGGAGCGGCGTACGTATTCCACCTTGCCGTCGGGCTGCAGCACCTCCACGGTTTCGCCGAAAGGAGAGCTGTTGTTGTCTATGCCGAGCACCAGCTGCGGCAATTGCCCCGCCTTGAAATACCGGTAAGCATAGAGCGAGTTCAGCGCGCGGCTTTGCGCACGGTAATAGCTGGGGGAATTGCGCTGGGCAAGGGCCACCACGTCCTGCAGCACGAGGCTCTGCTGCGCCTGGCAAAAGGTAAAGCCGCCCAGCAGGCAGGTTATTATGAATCTGATTTTAAGCCTGGCGTAAACATTCAATTGGGTTCTGGTTTGCCGCTTTGCGCGCGGGGGAAATGCCGAAGATGAGGCCTACGGAAGAGGCCAGCACGAAGGATATCAGGATGGAAAGCGCGGAAATGATGGTTTTGATATCCGCTACTTTGTCCACCGTATAAGCGCCGGCCACACCGAGGATGATGCCGATGATGCCGCCGCTGAGGCTGATGAGCACGGCTTCGAAAAGGAACTGCATCACGATGTCGCGCTTCTGCGCGCCCAGCGCCATGCGTATGCCGATCTCCTTGGTGCGCTCCAGCACGCTCGCGAGCATGATGTTCATGATGCCGATACCGCCCACCAGCAGCGAAATGCCTGCAATGGCGCTGAGCACTATGTTGAACACGTCCTTTGTTTTCTGCTGCTGCTGCAGCAGCTGTTCGGGGATGGTTACTTCAAAGTCCGTCACATCCGAATGCCGGCGCTTGAGCATGCGGCTGATAATGCCGGCGGATTCGGTGAGCTGTTCCGGCTGAGATACTTTCACGATCAATTGGTCCAGCTGGTGCACGGGCACATCCGGCACGCTCGCGCGCTCGCCCTCATCGAACCAGCCCTGCTGCTCCTGGATGCGGATGGCGGGATTGCGGTAGCGGGTGAGGGTGGTTTGAATGGGCACATACACATCCATGTTGTAGTCCCTGATGCCGAGGTTTTCTTTGGTGGCGCTGCTGATGAGCTTTTCATCAGTCACACCTACCACTTTCAGCCATTGCTGGCCGCATTTGATGGTTTTGCCGAGCGGGTCTTCAGACAAAAAGAATTTCCTTTTCACGCCCGCGCCGATGATGCAAACGCCTTCCCCGCCGCGCAGCTGCTCCTGGTTGAACATCTTGCCTTCTGAAAGGCCGATGTTGTTCAATTCGAAAAAGGCAGGCTCTACGCCTACCATTTTGAGCTTTTTGCTTTTGCCGTTGTAGATCATATCCTGGTCCAGGATCATCTCCGGGCTGATAGCGTCTACCGTGGGCACCATGCGGCGGATGCTGTGCGCATCTTCGAGGCTGAGCCCTTTGGAGAATTTCTTTTTTTCTTTTTCCTGGCCGCCGGCTTCTTTCGACTCTTTTTCTTCTTCCTCTTTTTTATCTTCCGTTACCGGTTTGATCACGATGTTGTTCACGCCCACCAGCTTCATCTGGTTCATGATCTCTTCTTTGGCGCCTCTGCCGATGGCCAGCATGGCTA
>CBFHAF010000453.1:0-4604 GCA_965653435.1 uncultured Chitinophaga sp. | reverse complement strand
AGGATGGGCCCTCGAAATGAACGACGGCGTTGTGATGAACGGGAACACCACCGAGCATGTGAAAGAAGCCGCCGCCGTGATGGGCCAGTACTTCGACATCCTGTCCATCCGCACTTTTCCCGGCCTTAAGAATAAAGAGGAAGACTACACGGAAAAATACATCAACCAGTTCATCAAATACGCCGGCAAGCCGGTGGTGAGCCTCGAAAGCGCTACCCTGCACCCGTTGCAGAGCCTTACCGATGTGATCACCATCAAGGAACGCTGGAACCAGCCGCGCAAGCCAAAGGTGGTAATGACCTGGGCGCCGCACGTAAAAGCGCTGCCGCAGGCCGTGCCCAATTCCTTTGCACAATGGATGAACGCATGGGATGAAGTGGATTTCGTGATCACGCATCCAGAAGGATACGAGCTGGACCCGAAATTCGCCGGCAATGCGCCCGTGATCCACAACCAGCACGAAGCGCTGGAAGGAGCGGATTTTGTGTATGTGAAGAACTGGTCCAGCTACAAGGACTACGGCAAGATCACCTGCGCCGATGAAAGCTGGATGGTGACCAACGGCACGCTGAAGAACACGAACAACGCGCAGGTGATGCATTGCCTGCCGGTGAGAAGGAACGTGGTGATAGCGGACGAAGTGCTCGACGGCCCCAACTCCATCGTGATCCCTGAAGCGGGCAACCGCGTGTGGGCGGCGCAGGCTGTATTAAGTGAAATTTTAAAGAACAGGTAATGTCATCTCCCGGAACGGTATACATCATCAAGGTGGGCGGTAATGTGATAGACAATCCCGCTTTCCTCGACAGCTTCCTTGCAGACTTTGCGGCAGTGCCCGAATTGAAAGTGCTGATCCATGGCGGCGGCAAAATTGCCACCCGCATTGGCGACAAGCTGGGGATCAAAGCCAATTATCTGAATGGCCGCCGCATCACCGATGCGGAGACCATAGACGTGGTGACGATGGTATACGGCGGGCTGGTGAACAAACAGGTGGTGGCGAAGCTGCAGGCCAACGGCTGCAACGCCATCGGGCTTACAGGGGCCGATGCCAACATTATTCCCGCAGTGAAGCGCGCTGTGAAAGAAACAGACTACGGTTTTGTAGGAGATATTCCCACCGGCGCCGTGCAGACGGCGCCGGTGAAACTGTTGCTGGACGCCGGGCTTACCCCGGTGTTCTCCCCGCTCACGCACGACGGGAAAGGGCAGATACTCAACACCAATGCGGACACCATTGCATCATCCCTTGCAGTGGCGCTTTCCGCGCATTACACGGTACGGCTCGTATATTGCTTCGAGAAAAAAGGCGTGCTGCGGAACGCGGAAGACGATGATTCCGTTATCAACCTGATCGACCGTGGAATTTACCAGCAGCTGCTGGCTGAAGGCGTATTGTCCGACGGCATCCTGCCGAAGCTGGACAACGCATTTGCTGCTATCGAAAGCGGTGTCAAAGAAGTGCTCATCGGCCATGCCGGTGACCTGAAAAGGAACACGACCGGTTCGGTAGCGGGTACCTTAATTTGCTAACTATGTGGAACCAACAACGTTACGAGGATGCAGTGGGGCTGTTGAAAGAATTGATCGCCACCCCGTCCTTCAGCAGGGAAGAAGACGCCACCGCCGCTATACTGGTGCGTTTCCTGGAAGAGCACGGCGTAAGGCCCGAACGTCACCTGAACAACGTCTGGGCGCTGAACCGGCACTTTAACCCCGGTAAACCGAGCATCCTGCTCAACTCCCATCACGATACCGTAAAACCTAACCCGCAATACACCCGCGACCCATTTGCCCCCGTTGTAGAAGACGGCAAGCTTTTCGGCCTCGGCAGCAACGATGCGGGCGGTTGCCTGGTGAGCCTCATCGCCACCTTCCTGCATTTTTACGATGCGGAAAACCTGCCATACAATATCATTTTTGCAGCATCGGCTGAAGAGGAGATCAGCGGGGTGAACGGCATTGAAAGCATCCTGGAAAAGCTGCCGCCGGTCGATTTTGCGATCGTGGGAGAGCCTACCAAAACCGACCTGGCCGTAGCCGAAAAAGGCCTGATGGTGCTGGATTGCGTGGCACACGGCAAAGCCGGCCACGCCGCGCGCGACGAAGGTGAGAATGCCCTTTACAATGCCATGGACGACATCGACTGGTTCCGCAACTACCGCTTCCCCAAAGTATCTGACACGCTGGGGCCGGTGAAAATGAGCGTGACCGTGATACAGACCTCCAACAAAGCTCACAACGTAGTGCCCGCGGAATGTTCTTTCGTGGTGGACGTCCGGGCTACCGACCAATATTCACTGGAAGAAATGCTGGAGATCATCCGCGCAAATGTGAAATGCGACGTAACGCCGCGCAGCATGCGGATGAGGCCTTCCTTTATCCCGAAAGAACATGCGCTGGTGCAGGCCGGTCTTGGCCTGGGGAAACAGCTTTACGGCTCACCCACCACGTCTGACCAGGCTTTGATACCCGCCACTTCCGTGAAAATAGGCCCCGGCGATTCCGCCAGGAGCCATACGGCAGACGAGTTCATTTACCTCGACGAGATCCGCCAGGGCATTGATACATATATCCGGCTGCTATCCGTCGTGAATGGCGTAAATTAGCAGGATATGGAACAGGTATTGGAAAACAAACGCGTATTGCTGCGCCCGCTGCAGCCTTCCGATGCGGAGGCATTGCTGGAAGTTGCGCTGGAACCTTCCCTCTGGGAAGTAGGCGCTACCTGCATCCGCAGCCGGGAAGAACTGGAACGGTATATGCAGGCTGCATTCCAGGAAAGGGACCAGGGCGTTTCCATTCCGTACCTGGTTTTCGACAAGGAAGCGGGCAGGGTAGCGGGCAGCACCCGTTACTGCAGCATCATGCAGCAGCATAAAAGAACAGAAATAGGGTATACCTGGATACACCCGGATTTCCAGCGAACCGGCCTTAACCGCGCCATGAAGTTCGCTATGCTGCAATATGCATTTGAAGTATGGGGCCTCAACCGGGTAGAGCTGAAAACCGACGAGCGCAATGAGAAATCCCGGAAGGCCATGCTGGGCATAGGTTGTACGCAGGAAGGCATTTTGCGGCACCATATGATCACCTGGACGGGGCACCTGCGCAACAGCGTGTACTTCTCGATATTAAAAGAAGAATGGCCCGGGATCAAAGAACGGATCTTCGGGAAATATGATTTTTGAGCTTAAACAGACGCAGTATGAAACTTTGGCAAAAGGATAAAGCCGCACTGGCGGCGGTGGAACAGTTCACCGTTGGCCGCGACCGCGAAATGGACGCATACCTCGCACCCTTCGATGTACAGGGCTCCCTCGCGCATATTGCCATGCTGGAATCCATCGGTTTGCTTTCCGGTGAAGACCTCAGCGTGCTGCAGAAAGAACTGAAGCAGATCTATGCGGAGATTGCCGCGGGGAACTTTGTGCTGGAAGACGGTGTGGAGGATATCCATTCACAGGTGGAGCTTTTGCTGACAAGAAGGGTGGGGGAATCCGGCAAGAAGATACACAGCGGGCGCTCCCGGAACGACCAGGTGCTGGTGGACCTCAAGCTGTTCCTGCGCCACGAGCTGGAAACCATCGTTCACGAAACAAAATCATTGTTCGACCTGCTGCAAACGCAGAGCGAAGCCTATAAAAAATATCTCATGCCTGGCTATACGCATCTGCAGATAGCCATGCCATCGTCTTTCGGACTGTGGTTCGGCGCCTATGCGGAAAGCCTGGTAGACGACCTCACCATGCTGCAGGGCGCTTATAAAGTAGTGAATAAAAATCCCCTCGGGTCCGCCGCCGGCTATGGTTCCAGCTTTCCGCTGAACCGTACCATGACGACTAAACTGCTGGGCTTTGAAACACTCAACTACAACGTGGTGTACGCGCAGATGGGCCGGGGCAAAACGGAAAAACTCGTTGCATTCGCCCTTGCAGGCATTGCCGCCACGCTCTCCAGGATGGCCATGGACGCCTGTTTGTTCATGAACCAGAACTTCGGTTTCATCAGCTTCCCCGACGAACTGACGACCGGTTCCAGCATCATGCCGCATAAAAAGAACCCCGATGTATGGGAGCTGATCCGCTCTCACTGCAATAAATTACAGGCGCTGCCGAACGAGATAACCATGATGACGGTGAACCTGCCTTCGGGCTACCACCGCGATCTGCAGCTGCTGAAAGAAAACCTGTTCCCCGCATTCGCCACGCTGCGCAACTGTTTGCAGATGAGCAGGCTCATGCTGGAAAACATCCGCATCAAAGAAGATATTCTCAAAGACGATAAATACCAGTACCTGTTCAGCGTTGAAGTAGTGAACCGCCTGGTGCTCGAAGGCACGCCGTTCCGCGAGGCTTACAAGCAGGTGGGCCTGGATATCGAAAAGGGTAATTTTAAGCCCGATACGGATATTCATCATACACATGAGGGCAGCATTGGCAACCTGGAGAATGAAGCCGTTAAAGCTCAAATGGAGGCTGTTTTGAAAGGCTTTCCTTTCGAGCAGGTGCATGCGGCTATCAGCGCATTGGTGAAATGATATATCATACCAAAAAAGGAAGCCGGTTCACAATGGACCGGCTTCCTTTTTTTATGTCGGCAGC
>CBFHAF010000452.1:0-4628 GCA_965653435.1 uncultured Chitinophaga sp. | reverse complement strand
CCATATCATCTACCACGATGAGGATGATGTTGGGCCTTTTGGCCTGCGCCCGAACCTGGCCGGAAAGCAGCATGGC
This sequence comes from uncultured Chitinophaga sp., assembly GCA_965653435.1. Classification (GTDB taxonomy): domain Bacteria; phylum Bacteroidota; class Bacteroidia; order Chitinophagales; family Chitinophagaceae; genus Chitinophaga. The sequence continues at coordinate 4,552 of CBFHAF010000452.1, read as the reverse complement.
GGCAAGCATGGTGGTGGAAACGGTGAATAGTTTTTTCATGTCGGTTGTTTACGGATTACGTTGAGCGGTTTGTTGCCTGCCGGGTGTTGCGGCGGCATTGTTCGTATTGCCGGCATTGCTGTTGAACGGCCCGGCAAACCCGGAGGGCCCTGCGGGCCTGATCCTGTCATAGTCCACCACATCGTTCTGCTTTGCCCAGCCGGTGTAGGCGGCGGAAAGTTCCGCCACCAGCTGCGGATGTTGTGCGGCCAGGTCTTTCGTTTCGGCACGGTCTGCATCGATGTCGTACAGTTCCCACTGGTTGCGTGGGTAGGAGGATACGAGCTTCCACTTTCCGCTCCTCACGGCGCGGTTGCCTGCGCGTTCCCAGAACAGTGGCGTTTTGCGGTCGGGCTCCTGCCGGGTGAAAAAGAGCTGCGCAAGACTGATGCCCGGCAGGGGATGGGTGTTCACGTTATTAAAAACAAGCGGGTAGCGTGCTCCGGCCAGGTCATAAAAAGTGGGGGCGAGATCTATCAGGTGAGCGGTGCCTCTCGCTATGGTACCGCCTTTGATCTTCCCGGGAAACCATGCGATGAGCGGGGAGCTGATGCCGCCTTCGTATGCGCTGGCTTTGTAGGAACGGAAGGGTGAGTTGGAAACATGCGCCCAGCTTTGTTCCTGGTAATCGTAAGAGCCCGCCGTGCCGATGGGCCCTGAGCTGCGCTGGCGTTTCCGGCCGAAGGGAATGAACCCGCCCTGTGCGCCGTTGTCGGAAATGAAAACGATCAGCGTGTTGCCGTCTTTTTTCAACGCCTTCAGCTTGGCGAGTATGCGGCCGACTCCCTGGTCCATGCGGTCTATCATGGCGGCATACACTTCCATTTTCTTTTCCCAGAGCTTTTGTTCGTCGTAGGTAAGGCTGGCCCAGGCCGGTACTTCTTCATCGCGTGAGATGGTGGTGTTGGGGCTGATGAGGCCGAGCTTCTTCAGCCTGGCGATGCGTTGCGTGCGCAGGGAATCCCAGCCGATGGAATATTTGCCGCGGTATTTCGCGATGTCTTCCGGCTGCGCCTGCAAAGGCCAGTGCGGCGCGTTGTAGGCGAGGTAAAGGAAAAACGGTTTGCCTGTTGTGTGCTGCTCGTCGAGGAATTTTTCGGCATGGCCGGCGATCTCGTCGGTGAGGTACTGGCCGGGCTGCAGGGTGACCTGTTTGTTGTCTTCCACGAGCTCCACGGGCGGGGCTTTTTCTTTATACGGACTGATGTCGTAATAATTGCTTGCGCCGCCGATGAACCCGAAGAAGCGGTCGAACCCGCGCTGGTTGGGCCAGCTGAGGCTATCGTCGCCCACATGCCATTTGCCGGACATCAGCGTGCTGTAGCCGGATTGTTTCAGCACTTCCGCGAGCGTGAGCGATTCGCGGTTCAGGTAACCCTGGTAGGTGGGCAGGCCGAGGTTCACGTTAAAGAAACCGATTCCCGCTTTGTGGCTGAATTGCCCGGTCATCAGCGAAGCGCGGGTAGGGGCGCAGATAGAGTTGTTGTAGAACTCCCGCAGGCGCAGCCCTTCGCCGGCAAGCCTGTCCAGGTTGGGCGTGCTGATCTCCGAGCCGTACGGGCCGATGTCGGAGAATCCCATATCGTCCACCATAATGAGGATGATGTTGGGTTTCTTTTGCAGTTGGGCCATACCCTGGTGGAAAATACCGAGTAAGGCCAGCAATATGCATATTCTTATGTTCATGTTGAAAGGGTTTGCTCGTTTAATTCGCCCACAAAGGGTCTTGTTTAAGTTTGGGGTTCAGGTTCAGCTCGCGTTGCGGTGTGGGAAAGCGTATGTGTTTTGGGGCGGCCAGGGCCTTCCCGGCGGCTTTCAGCGTTTTGACGTAATAATCAGGCCCGCGGCGCACCAGGTCGAACCAGCGCTGGTATTCGAATACCAGCTCCTTTCTTCTTTCCTGGAAAACGCTGTCGCGGAAACCGTTTACGCTCAATGAAGGTACGATATCTTTCAACAGCGGGATGCCCGCTCTCTGCCTTACTGCGTCCAGCGCTTCGTATGCCGCCGCAGTAGGGCCCTGATGCTGCTCGTTCAGCGCTTCTGCATATATCAGCAGCACTTCCGCATAACGGATGATGGGCAGGTTGCGCGACGACTGGCCGGGGTTGCCTTCTGCGGCCGGGTCGTAATATTTGTGCAGGTGCGGCTCGAAGGTGTAAAGCTTCCCGTCTGCCGGGCTGATCATTTGCGTAACGAAGGTCACGTTCCTGCGGGTATCGGCTTCGCTGAAGCTTCCGTATAACCCTCCCTGTTTGTGGATCGCATCGGCATAATCGCCATTGATGCCGGGCACTTCGTTGGGCGCGGAGCGGCTGGCAAGGCTGTTGCCCTGGTAACCAGCATTGCCCTGGAACTGCGCGGAGAAGATGTGCTCTTTCCCGTTCTTCTTCGATACTTCAAATACATCCGCGAAATTTTCAAAGAGCGCGTACCAGTGTTTGTCTATCACTTCTTTGCTTTTCGCTGCGGCATTCGGCCAGTCTTGCCGGGTGAGATACACCTTTGCCAGCAGGCTTTTAGCGGCGCCGGCGGTGGCCCTGCCGATGTCTGCGCTGCCGTATTCATTGGGCGCGGGCAGGTTTTCCGCATCTTTCAGGTCGCTGATGATCTGCCGGTATACTTCGTCAGCGGGAGATTTCGCCACGTACAGGGCTTCCGGCGCGAAGGAAGTGGTTTCGTGGAGGATGAGGGGCACATCGCCGAACCAGCGGACGAGGTTGAAATAATGCAGGGCGCGGAGGAATTTAGATTCGTTGATCAGCCGGGCGCGGATGTTTGCGGATATTTTATCCGGGCTAATAAGCGGGATGCGGTCTATTGCGATGTTGGAGATGTTAATGGCGTCGTAGCTTTGTTTCCAGAGCTGTTCCATGCGGTCGTTGGACGCATCGTGCGTGAGGCCTGAAATGGCACGTACATGGGCATTCCTGGCCCTCGGGCCTGCTTCGTAATCGTCGGTGGCCATTTCGACGCCTATCTGGAACAGGCTGTTGTAAAGCGACTGGCCGGTTTCGTACAATTTGCGGTAGCTGGCGGCTACTGCTGCGGTAGCCTGCTGCTCGTTCTGGTAGAACTGTCCGGTAACCAGCTGGGAGGCGGGCTCTTCATCGAGGCTGGAGCAGGCGCCCAGCGAAAGGAGCGTGAAGGAAAACAATATGGCAGATGTGTATTTCATATGCTGCATCAAATTTTATGGTCAGAAGGAAATTTTAGCGCCGGCGCTCACCGTTCTGGATACGGGATAAATGCCGTTATCCGTGCCGGGCGAAACGTTGCTACCGGAGGTGACCTCCGGGTCGAAGCCGGTGTAGCTGGTCCACGTAAGCAGGTTTTGCGCGGAAACATATACCTCTATGGAAGCGATGTTCCTGATCACGGAGCGGGGGATGGAATACCCCAGTGAAATATTTTTCACGCGCAGGAAAGAACCGTCTTCAATGAACCGGTCGGAGAACACGGGTGCGGGATCCAGCTTGGCGCGGGGAATGAGCGTGCTGGTGTGCCCGGGCGTCCAGCGGTCCAGGGCGGAAGTGGCGGCATTTTGCTGGCCGGTGAACAGTTCCAGCGTTTGCCGGTTGGAGTTGAGGATCTTGTTGCCGTAAGAGCCCTGGAGGAATACTGACAAGGAAAGGCCTTTCCATTCGAAAGTATTATTCATGCCAAAGATAAAATCGGGCTGCGCATTGCCGATGATGGTACGGTCTGCCGCCGTGGTGAAGAGCTTGTCACCGCTCAGGTCTTTATATAGCCTGTCTCCCGGTTTGGGCGTGGCGCTGCCGGTGTACCGGCCTTTGGTGGTTTCTTCGCCGGGCTGAAGGATGCCGTCCGTGACGGTGCCGTAAAAGCTGCCCAGCGGTTCGCCTACGCGGATGATGTAATTGCCCGTGATGTAAGACTGTGCTCCGTTGCCCAATTTAAGCACCTTGTTGCGGTTGAGGGAGAAGCTCAGGTTGGTGTTCCAGCCCAGTGCGCCTGTGAGGTTGCGGGTGTTGACGCCGATTTCAAATCCTTTGTTCTGCACGGACCCGAAGTTTTGCAGTGAAGCATTCTGCCCGGTGGTCCAGGGAATTTCAACGTTCAGCAGCAGGTCCCGCGTTTTTTTGTAATACCCGTCCAGCGAGATCTGCAGCCGGTTACTGAATAATCCCACATCGATGCCGGCATTGTACTGGTAGGTGGTTTCCCATCCCAGCTTGTCGTTGGGGATGCGCGAAGGGGCAAAGCCGGTGGCCGTTTTTCCACCGAAGAGATAGGTGAGGCTGTACAGCGCGGCCAGCGACTGGTATTCCCCGATCTCCAGGTTGCCGGTGGTGCCGAAGCTGGCCCTGAGCTTGAGGTCGCTGATGGTTTTGCTGAGCGCCCTGAAAAAAGGCTCGTTGCTGATGCGCCAGGATGCGGCGGCGGAAGGGAAGTAGCCCCATTTGTTGCCTTTCCCGAATCGCGAGGAGCCGTCTGTTCTGATGCTGGCGGTGAAATAATAACGGTTGCTGAAATTATAGTTCAGGCGCGC
>CBFHAF010000451.1:0-4634 GCA_965653435.1 uncultured Chitinophaga sp. | reverse complement strand
GAGCATGACGAAGATGCCGCTCACCATCTGGGCGTTCTTCTTCACCGCCGTGCTCGGTGTACTGTCTTTCCCCGTACTGCTGAGCGGTTTCGTACTCCTCCTGTTCGACCGTCATGGCGGCACCAGCTTCTACCTCAGCGAGCTGTTCGTACAGGGTAAAGTACTGCCCAACGAAGGCGGCTCCGCGATCCTCTACCAGCACTTGTTCTGGTTCCTGGGTCACCCCGAGGTATACATCATCATCCTCCCTGCGATGGGCATGGTTTCTGAGATCCTCGCGGTAAGCTCCCGCAAACCGATCTTCGGTTACCTCGCCATGGTGGGTTCTATTTTCGCCATCACGCTCCTGGCGTTCCTCGTATGGGCGCACCACATGTTCGTGACAGGCCTGAACCCCTTCCTCGGAGCTTTCTTCGTATTATTAACGCTGCTGATCGCGGTGCCCTCCGCCATCAAGGTGTTCAACTGGATCACCACCATCTGGCGCGGCAATATCCGCTTCACACCGGCTTCCCTGTTCTCCATCGGCTTCGTGAGCACCTTCATCTCCGGTGGTCTGACAGGTATCTGGCTCGGTAACTCAGCGATCGATATCCACCTGCACGATACGTATTTCGTTATTGCGCACTTCCACATCGTAATGGGCGTGTCCGCATTCTTCGGTATGTTCGCCGGTATCTACCACTGGTTCCCGAAAATGTACGGCCGCTATATGAACCAGACGCTGGGCTTCATCCACTTCTGGATCACCCTGGTAGGCGCTTACCTGATCTTCTGGCCGATGCACTATGAAGGTATGGCAGGCATGCCCCGCCGTTACTTCGACTACAGCAACTGGGCATCCTTCAACATGTTCGGCGGGCTGAACCAGTTCATCAGCTTCGTGGTGATCATCGTATTCGCTACGCAATTGTTATTTGTATTCAATTTCTTCTATAGCATTTTCAAAGGCCGCAAGCTTACCACGCCTAACCCGTGGGACGCTACCACCCTTGAATGGACAACACCGATCAACCCCGGTCACGGTAACTGGCCTGGTGAGATCCCTGAAGTTCACCGCTGGGCTTACGATTACAGCAAGGACGGGAAAGATTTCATTCCCCAGACCGTGCCTGTATCGCCCGACGAAACCCAGCACTAATGCGCATGCAGGGCGAGCCTGCATGCAGGAGGATTGTGGAACAGAATAGTGAAGAAATAAAATGTTGCAAGAAAATTCCATAAAATTGTCTGTATCATACGCCATTGCCAGCAGGGTGAAGGATTACTTCATGATGATGAAGTTCACCCTCACATTCATGGTGGTTTTCTCCTGTGTGGTGGCTTATTTGCTGGTACCGGGCGTGGAATTTGACCTGATTAAAGTTCTTTTATTATTTGCAGGCGGCATACTGGTATCCGGTTCTGCCAATACCATCAACCAGATACTGGAAAAAGATACGGACAAACTCATGGCGCGCACGGCTGTAAGGCCCATTCCCGCCGGGAGATTATCCGTTTCGGAAGCAGGTATCGTGGCGGTGGTAACAGGATTGGCCGGCATACTGATCCTCGGTTTCGGCTTCCCGGTAGCAACGGGTGAGGGTACAGCCCGGGTGTTCGGCTACGGTTTTAACTGGCTGAGCGCGGGATTGAGCCTTTTTTCCCTGGTGCTGTACGGGTTTGTTTATACGCCATGGAAAAAATGGAACTCACTGGCTGTGCTCGTAGGGGCTATTCCAGGAGCCTTGCCGCTGCTGATCGGCTGGGCAGCCGGCGCTGGCACTCTTTCCGAAGGAGGCTGGGCGCTGTTCGCCATACAGTTCCTCTGGCAGTTCCCGCACTTCTGGGCAATAGCCTGGGTAGCGCATACGGACTATACCAGGGCAGGCTTCAAGCTGATGCCTACGGACCGCGGGCCGGGCAAGATGATCGCGCTGCAGGCGGCTATGTATACCATGCTGCTGATCCCTGCGGGCGTGGCGCCTTACCTGCTGGGCATGACCGGCGCCGTTTCGGCGGTGGCGGCCATACTGATAGGCGGCTTTTACCTGTACAGGGCTATAGAGTTATACCGGAAATGTGATGTGCCTTCTGCCAGGAAACTGATGTTCGGATCATATATTTACCTGGCGGTGATCTTATTGGCACTGTTGTTTGATAAAGTTAAACTGTGAGGAAATGTTGACAATGAACGCTCAAAAGAACAAAATACATCCGCACAAGTATTCCATGTGGATCGCTATGGCCAGCATCACGATGATGTTCATAGGTTTCACAAGCGCATACGTGGTGAAGAGGGCACAGGCCAACTGGCTCAGCTTCGGGCTGCCGCAGGTGTTTTATGTGTCCACCGTGCTGATACTGCTGAGCAGCCTCACCATTTACCTGGCCCAGCGCCAGTTTAAGGCGAGGAACATGAACGCCTACAAACAGCTGATCTCCGTGACGGCATTGTTGGGCATTGCTTTTGCGGTTTGCCAGGCAATAGGTTTCGCTGACATGAAGAACCACGGCCTGCCTTTGAACAGCACCGTGTCTGCCAGCTTCATCTACGTGATCGTAGGCACGCACGTGCTGCACGTGCTGGGAGGGGTGGTAGTGCTGATGGTGCTTTTCGTGAGAGCGTTCCGCACACGCGTAAGAACATACAGCACGGTGCCCATCGAAGTGGCATCCACATACTGGCATTTTGTAGACGGCCTCTGGTTATACCTGCTGATATTTTTCAGTCTGGCCCGTTAAAAAAAAGGATAAATTAAGATACTGTTTAGAACCAATAAAATTCATAATTAGTACAATGGATAACGCAGTAACAGCGAAGAAAAAATGGTGGAACGGAGGGCATTCGCCCTTTAGCGTGAGCTACGGAAAGTTGATGATGTGGTATTTCCTGATCTCGGATGCCTTCACGTTCGGCGCATTGCTGATCGCATACGGCACGCAGCGTTTCATGGCTGAAGCATGGCCCGACCCGAACGTAGTGTTCCACTCATTCCCGTTCATGGGGCACGCCAACCTGCCGCTGGTGTTCGTGAGCCTGATGACCTTCATCCTGATCATGAGCTCCGTTACCATGGTACTGGCCGTTAATGCCGGGCATTACATGGACCGCAAATCCGTGATCAAATGGCTGAGCCTGACCATCGTAGGCGGTATCATGTTCCTGGGCTGCCAGGCCTGGGAATGGACGCACCTGCACGAAGTAGGCGCATGGTGGGGCCGCAATCCCTTCCTGAATGCCGACGGTTCCGCACCGCTTTCCACTAACTTTACAGACTTCTTCTTCACCATCACCGGCTTCCACGGCCTGCACGTGACCTCTGGTGTGGTACTGAATATCATCGTACTGGCCAACGTGATCAAAGGAACCTACGAGCATCGCGGCCACTACGAAATGGTGGAGAAAGTAGGGCTTTACTGGCACTTTGTAGACCTGGTTTGGGTATTCGTATTCACCTGCTTCTACCTGCTGTAAGCACGGCTTAAATTTTGAACTGAACGAATTTTTATAAAGAGAAAAGTATTCTGATAACATGGCGCATACATCTAACGCAAACGACAGGCAGGCATCCATCAAATCCATCTGGAAAACATTCTGGATCCTGCTGATTGTAACCATGGTGGAAGTAGGGCTGGCGTTCCTGCACCTGTATACCGGCTTCCCCGGCAAGCTGCTGCTGAACTCCATCTTCATCGGCCTTACCATCGTGAAAGCATTTTTCATTGTTGCCGAATTTATGCACCTTGGCCATGAAGTAAGGAACCTGATCATGACCATCCTGTTCCCGCTCCTGCTGTTCGTTTGGTTTATCATCGCGTTCCTCGCGGACGGCGACAGCTGGAAGAACATGCGGAAAGACCTTGCCCCCGGCACACCGGTGAAAAAGGAAGCTCCCGCACACGCACCGGCACATCATTAACAGGTTAGCATATCTATAACGCAGAATGTAAAAGTGATTCCATCCACCCCGATAGCATCACTTTTACATTTTTGCTTTTATAAACGTTTTAAAACTTACCGCCATTTCCAGAAAAGCATTACTCGGAGTAGCATTGGCCATCCTGGTACCTTTAACGGGGTACCTGATCGTGGATCATTATGGTAAGAACGTGGTGCATGTACCGCCTTACCTCATCGCGGAAAGAGTGGATACCGTGGTAAAAGACGGGAAAACCACCTACGACACCGTATTTCATCAGGTGCAGAACTTCACCCTCACCAACCAGCTCGGAGAGCAGGTGAACCTTAAGAACGCGGATAACAGGATACTGATCGTGAACTTTTTTTTCACCAGCTGCCCCGTGATCTGCCCCAACCTGATAAAGAACCTGAAACGCGTGCAGGATACGTATAACAAGAACGATACGCTGATCCAGATAATTTCCCTCACCGTAGACCCCGCACGTGATACCGTGCAAACGCTGAAGAAGTATGCGGACAAGCATAACATCGACCCGAAGAACTGGTGGCTGCTCACCGGGGATAAAAAAGAGATCTACGACCTTGCCCGCCACGAATTTTTCGTGAACGCGCTGGAAGGAACCGGCGGGCCGGACGATTTTATCCATACGGAGAAATTCGTGGTGATAGATAAAGACCGGTACATCCGCGGTTACTATAACGGACTGGACAGCAACGACGTGCGCCGGAT
>CBFHAF010000450.1:0-4635 GCA_965653435.1 uncultured Chitinophaga sp. | reverse complement strand
CCATACTTTCTCGAAAGCCGTGCCATTGTGCTGGCCTGCTTTTTTCTGGTCACCGGCTACTTCTACCATGTATCTTCCGGGCCAGAGGGGCGTAAAGCTCACGTTTCCGGTGCTGTCAGTCCACAGCTCTTTACCCCAGCCATTAGGCGCAAATACTTTCACTTCCTGCTCCGCAGCGGGTTTCAGGTCCATCAGGGCCTGCAGGCTGATGGCTTCGTTCACTTTATACTGGCCTTTGGGCGCTACGAATACGCTCACGTCGTTTTTATTCGTTCCGGGCGTGGTTTCGCCTTTGCCCACCAATACGGCGGCGCTGGAATGGTAGTCCAGGCGGCTGCCATGGTAAACGTCTTTTACGATATGTTTCATCACCACGGTGTATACGCCTTCGGTTTCAGGGGTGAAGAAGGCTTTGTAATGGTCTTTACCCGGGGCGGACGTAAGAGGGATCTCTTTCTTGTCGGGGGTAACGAGGGTGAGGGTGTATGATTTGGTGTCGGAAAACCATTTATCCAGCGGGGAAATATCCTTGTCGGCAAACTCTCCCCAGAAAACGCGCACTTCCTGCGGCTGGCCTTTTTTACCGGTCGGGTTTGTTTCTATCCAGAGGGCGTGGGCAAACACCTGGGCGCATACCAGGGTAAAAAAGGTTATCATCCATAATGATCTGTAAAGCATAGCAATAGTTTTGTGGGCGTGAAATTATCGTCTCATTCCGGCATGGCCTACTCCAATCGGTAATATTATTTACGCAAAAGGGAAAATTTCATTGGCAGGCTATTTGCGCGGCAAATAGGGAATATTGCATAATTTAGTGATAATGATGTTCGTTATAATACATCAGTGTTAAATTTGCCCTCCATGAAACGGATCCTTTATTTGCTCGTATTTTTCCTGCCGGTAGCGGCCAGCGCCCAGAAACTCTCAGAATCAGCCATTGAAGACGTTTCCTCCAAAATGGCCACCCAGTTCCTGAAACTGAACGACCCGGCCCTGGTATTCGTGACCGAACAGATGAGCAGAACCGGCTCCGGCGGCCTGGAGGTAGATAAAACCATGCAGGACCTCAAAAAGGACCCCGCCGCCCTGGACGCCGCCCTTAAATTCCTCTACCAATACAGCGACTGCAACCGCCAGACCCTCATTGCCAACCTTCGCGCCATGAACGTGAATTCCGGCAATGTATTTCCCCTGGCCACCTACATCGTGAATAAAAACAAGAACGACAATAAAGCCCTCGTGGAAGAAAAAGCGGAGCTTTACCGCATAGGCGCCATCCCGAAACAGATCTCCGTGATGGTAGCCCCGCCAGACAATCAGAACCAGGCCGCCGCCGCGGGTACCGTGCTCCAGGGCGCCCCGCCCGCCAATGCCACCGGCCAGGCGCCTGCCGCCGCAACCGGCTCCTCTCCTGCCAAAGAAACCATCAACACCGCCGCCAATATGCCGGTGGATACCCGCAACTGGGACGTGCGCAACGTTTTTGCCATGATGAAACCGGACCAGCTGCTGGAGTTTTACGGTAAAGAAAACGTGGAGCTCCGGGACGCCGTAGACTTTGAAGGCAACGATGCCGGCAAGGCCTGGGTAGTGTACCCGGATACGGAAAATGAAATGGAAGTGATCTTTTATAAAGATTCCACGAAATCCGTCGCTTTCAGCAGGGAAGAAGGCAAATGGCGCTCGCCCTTTGGCATCAAACCCGGCGACCCGATAGAAAAGGTCAATAAAGTAAACGGCAAAGGTTTCACCGTAAACGGCTTTGAATGGACCAACGGCGGTACGGTAGACAGCTGGGAAGGCGGCGCCATGGACAAAAAAGGCGTGATGATCCTCTTCCGCGCCGTGAACAGCGGCGATCCCAAGCTCTACGATAAGTTCACCGGCGAAAAGAAATTCAGCTCCAACGACGCTTCACTTAAAAAACTGGGCGTGATCGTGGAGAAAGTCGTGTTCAGAACCTACCAGTAAGACCTGTTTATTGCATATTCCTTATTTTCGGCGCATGGAAGGAACCGGAAATAAGTTTTACAGGCTGCTCGTGAGGTTCGGGAATTACAGGACAAGATTCACTTCCCACCGGAATTTTCTCATCATCCTCAGTTTCCTGGTAGGCGTTATTGCCGCATTGGCGGCTGTATTGCTGAAAGTTACCGTACAGTTCTTCGAGCACCGCGTGGAAGCGATGAACAACTGGATGAACAGCAACTGGCTTTCGGCCATATTGCCCATGATCGGTACCGGGCTCTCCCTCCTGCTGCTCACCCGCCTGTTCCGCAACAAGCTCAACCGCGGCGTAGGCTTCATCATTCACAATATTGTTTCCAACAAAGGCCGCATCGAAAAGCGGCATACATACGGCCACATCATTACGAGCGCCATTACCGTAGCCTTCGGGGGCAGCGTGGGGCTTGAAGCGCCCATTGTAGCTACCGGCGCGGCCATCGGCTCCAATACCGGGCACGACCTCAGGCTTTCGCCCAAAGACACCGTGCTGCTGCTTGCCTGCGGCACGGCGAGCGGTATCGCCGCGGTGTTCAACAGCCCGTTTGCCGGGATCATTTTCGTGCTGGAAATATTCCTGCTCGATTTCAGCATCCCCTTCTTCATCCCCCTCCTAATATCCACCGCCACAGCCACCGTAGTATCGCAGCTGCTGTACCCGGGCAAGTTCATATTTTCCGCCAGCGAAAGCTGGAGCATCAAGGCCATTCCTTTTTATATCCTGCTGGGCACCTGCTGCGGCATGGTATCCGTTTACATCACGCGCTCTGTGGATTTTATCGAAGGGTATTTTGAAAAGCGGCGTATGAACTGGAAGAGCTGGCTGGCTGCGGGCATCCCCTTGTGCCTGCTCATTTTCCTGCTGCCGGGGCTGTACGGTGAAGGTTATTCCACTATCACCAACCTGCTGGAAGGCCGTTATGCTTCCATTACTGCGCATTCTTTCCTGCAAGGGCACAGCACCCAGGCCTGGGCAATCGTCCTGATGACGGTGCTGCTGCTCGTATTCAAGGTGGTATGCGCCTGCCTCACCATCAGCGCAGGCGGCAACGGCGGTATCTTTGCACCCTCTATGATCACGGGCGGGTTAACGGGATTTTTGTTTGCGTACCTGGTGAACCTCTCCGGCATTTACCAGCTGAACACGCCGAATTTTATTATCACCGCCATGGCAGGCGTGCTGGCAGGCGTCATGCACGCCCCGCTCACAGCCATCTTCCTGTTGGCGGAGATCTCCGGCGGGTACAAGCTGTTCATCCCGCTCATGATCGTGTCTGCCATTTCCTACTTCATCACCCGCAAATACGAAAAACACTCGGTGTACCACAAATCACTGGTGGAAAGAAAGATATTGACAGACAAGAACGACCACGATCATTTCTGATCATTTTCTTATCTATTTCCAGAACCTGCTAAACGTCCACGGCTTGCCAGTGCCTCCCTGCCGTCCGGAGGGCCAGAAGTCTCGTATCGGGCGGTTGCCGGAATGCGGCAGGCGAGATGCAGCTGCCATAAATAACCCTGTTCATGATCACCATATAGGAAACCATGAGCCACACGAACACCTGCCGTGACTTGCGGCTATATCCCTTAAGGTGCATGGCATGAGTGTATAAAAAAGCGGGGGTTTTAAGATAAGGTGAGTGCGCGAATTGAGGGAAACAGTGTTATGATCTGTATGAAAAAGAGCCCCTGCAAACAGATGGCGGGGGCTCTTTTTAAAAGAATATAAACAACAGGCCTAATACTCCGGGTTTTGCTCCATGAGCCTGTTGGCCTGTATCTCCGTTAAAGGAATAGGCAGGAGGAAACGATAATCTCCCGCAGGGAGGGTAGCCGCGGAAGCATTGGGTGCATCAACGGGGATACGCTCAACCGGGAGGCCTCTTCTTTTCAGGTCCCAAAAGCGGTGGCCTTCGTAAGCCAGTTCTTTAAACCTTTCCTCTATCACAGCCGTTATGGCAGCTGCCTTAGAAGCGAGCGTAACAGGCGTGTAGCCGGTAATGCGGTTGGCACGCAGTTCATTCAGATCGCTCTCAGCACTGTTCCCCCCGGTGAAACGGTCCTGTTCAGCGCGTGCCTCAGCACGGATCAGGTACATTTCCGCGGTACGGAAAACTTTTGCGTTGGTCAGGTTTTCATTGCTGGAACCATAAGCGGCGGGGCCTTTGTATTTGGTGATCAGTTTAGAATTCCTTGGCGGATTAGCGCCGGACAGCAGGGGCTCATCCCTGAAGTAAGCATTGAAACGAACGTCGTTCACTTTATCATAGGCATTCCACAGTTCGGTGGATGCAAACCAGGTTATCTGCGGGAAGGAATTGGCGCTGGGATTCACCGGTTTCCAGATGCTGCCGAGGCGGGAATTTGCATTTGCAACTAGATAAAAGGAAACTTCCTGGGTCGTTGCGTCCGTCCAGATATCGGGGAAAGTGGCGATGTTGGCCAGGGGCAGTTGAGAAATGTATTCTGTTGCAAAAGCCTCTGCATTTGCCCATTCCTTCATATACAATGCAACACGTGCCTGGAGAGCGCTTACACTTGCTTTGTTAATGCGTGTACGAGATGCCGGTTGCAGATCAGCGGAAACAAGTGCTTTGGCAGCCACCAGATCGGCTTTCAGTTTGGTGA
>CBFHAF010000449.1:0-4646 GCA_965653435.1 uncultured Chitinophaga sp. | reverse complement strand
TCTTTCATCAGCTGCGCCGAATCAATCTGTGCATCGGCGTTAAGGGAAAACAGGATAGCTAAAATGGGGAGAATGTGTCTCATAATGCCGGGTATTTTCTCAAAAATACCATTTCCGCGGCTGATAGCGTTCCACAAAAAAACCGTCCCGGAAGCTTCCGGGACGGTTCAATATCGTTGCTAAGTGTTGACCTATTGGAAGATCTGGAACACGATCCAGCTGCAAACGTAGGCGATCGCGGTCATGTACACGAACTGGATGATGGGATATTTCCAGCTCTTCGTTTCCCGCTTCACGATGGCCAGCGTGCTCATACATTGCATGGCAAAGGCGTAGAATATCATCAGCGACAACCCGGTGGCCAGCGTGTATACGGGCGTTCCGTCCACCCGCGTGGCGGAAGCCATCTTTTCGCGGAGGGTCGCGTCTGTTTCGTCGGCTTCGCCTACGCTGTAAAGCGTGGCCATGGTGCCCACAAATACTTCCCGTGCCGCGAAGGACGTGATCAGGGCAATGCCTATTTTCCAGTCGAAGCCGAGCGGCCTTACGGCGGGCTCTATGGCATGGCCAAGAATGCCGGCATAGGAATTGGCCAGCTTCTCGGACTGGAACTGGTGGTCCAGTTCTGCCAGCTGCGCACTGTCTGTGGTTTGCGACTGCAACTGCTCGTATTTCGCATGCACGGCATGCATGGGTTTGGAAGGCCCGTAAGACGCAAGGAACCAGAGGATGATGGAAATGATCATGATCACCTTCCCGGCGTCCATTACGAAGATTTTCGCTTTTTCCACCATGGTGGTGCCTACGTTCTTCCAGCGGGGAGCGCGGTAAACGGGCAATTCCATGATGAAATAACTTTTCTCCCTGATCTTGATAAATAATTTCATGACTGCCGCTACGAGGATTGCCATGAAAAACCCGAGCAGGTAAAGCCCCATCATCACAAGGCCCGGCAGGCTCAGGAAGCCCAGCACCGGCTTGTCCGGTATCACCAGCGCGATCATGATCGTGTATATGGGGAGGCGGGCGGAGCAGCTCATGAGGGGCGTGATCAGGATGGTGATCAGCCTTTCTTTCCGGTTCTCGATATTCCTCGCGGCCATGATGGCAGGCACCGCGCAGGCCACACCGCTGATCAGCGGCATAACGGACTTTCCGTTAAGGCCCACCTGGCGCATCAGCCGGTCCGTCAGGAAGCTGATGCGGGCCATGTAGCCGGTATCTTCCAACACGGTGATGAGCCCGAAAAGGATCATGATCTGCGGGATGAAAACGGCGATGCCGCCTAAACCGGCGATGACACCGTTCACCAGCAGGTCGCTGAAGTTATTCTCGGGCAGGATGCCGGATACCCAGCCGCTCAGCGAGCCGAAACCGGCTTCTATGAGGTCCATCGGGTAGCTGGCGATCCAGAAAATGCTTTGGAACAGCAGGAAAAGCACCCCCAGCAGGATGAGGTACCCCCAGAAGCGGTGCAACAGCAGGTTGTCTATCCGCTCCGTTTGCAGTTGCTGCTGCAGGGGGTCGGTTTCCACCACGGTGCTGTTCATAATATGTTTGATGCGGGCGTAACGCTGCATGATCTCTTCTGCCTGCACTTTGGTTTTGTTGAAATGATGCTGCTGCTGAAGGGCTCGGATGGACTGCTGGCGGGTTTTGTCAAGGAAATCCAGTTCATCGTGGTTCACGGCCACATGCAGGGCGGCGTAATCGCTGATGCCATGAATGCTTTGTTTCACGCCTTCGATCACCGCGGGAGCCAGCTGGTGGTTTTCGATGAAATCGCGCGCCGGGGCGCCGAATTTTTCCTGCGCGATCAGCTCAATATTTTTTTTGAGGGCGGGAAGGCCTTTGTTCTTCCTCGGGTTGATAGCCACCACTGGCACGCCCAGCTCACGTTCCAGGCCGGCCAGGTCTATTTCTATGCCTTTCTTTTTCGCCAGGTCCATCATTGTAAGACCGATGATCACAGGCATTTTCAGGTCAATGATCTGGGAGCAGAACAGAAGGTTGCGTTTGAGGTTGGAAGCATCGGCAATAATGAGGACCATATCCGGCCGGTCTTTCCCCTCAGGGTTCAGCAGCACGTCGTAGGTCACAAATTCATCGGCACTTTTGGGATACAGGCTGTAGGTACCGGGCAGGTCGATGATATTGGCATTCAGCTGGGGAGTAATGCGGGCAATACCGGTCTTTTTATCCACCGTTACACCCGGGAAATTACTAACCTTCTGGTTTAATCCTGTCAGCGCATTAAAGAGAGAGCTCTTTCCGCTGTTCGGGTTGCCGACCAGCGCAATGTTTATTGGTACCTTCATCCTTATCTGATCCTTCAATTTTTGAATACGCAAAACTAGCAATTAAATAGCGAGGGGAATGATCGGATCGGGAAAAATGGAGGAACGGCGGCTTTTTTAAGGAAAACTCCGGGGAAACCTGGCTGTTTAAGCAAAAAACCGCGGTGGATACCGCGGTTTTATTGGAATAATGTGAAACTAAACTTATTGTGACGAAATTTTATCCGGTTATCTGGTAAAAGCGGTGCTGAAAACGAGGGTAAGCAGCCCTATAGTCGTGCTCCGCTTCGTTTTTACCGCGCCTGAGTCTTTTTGTTTGCTGTCTTCCACAGGCGTGGTATTCTCTTTCGGCGCTTCTTTCACGGGCGCTGCGTTTCCGCGGGGCCCCTGGTAGCGGTAGTTCTGGTATACTGAATCTGTTCCGCGCTGCTCCGGGTCCTCCCTTACTTCAGGCTCCCAGCCGTTCTCGTTCATCTGTATCTCGATCTCGCGGTCTTCGTTCCAGTCGTAATCATGGTTCCTCCACCATTTGTGGCCCCAGTCGTTGATGATGCGGCGCACATCGCGGTCCACAACCACTTTGCGGCCCTTCGGCACGTACACATATATCTCCACTTCCTGGTTGCGGTAAATGGAATGGCGCGGGATGGAGAAGCCGTCGGGTATCAGCAGCACGGAATCCTTCTGGTGGATCTTGTAGCTGATCTCATTGGCCAGCATAGCTGCCTGGCTGGAGGTCCGGCCATGGGAGGCTTTTTTCACCTCCACGGAGAAGCTGTCTGTGGGGCTTTCACGGAAAAACATCCTGATGTCGCCGATGATGGCGGTATCGTCTACCACACGGAGGTTGCCGTCGAAGATGTTCATATCGTCTATCACCAGCATATCTTCCGCCTTGCGGATCACGAGCCGGCCGCCGGAAGGCTGGGTGATGGCCACTTCTTCTTTCACATAACGTTTGGCGCCGGTGAAATCCTTTGTGACGGAAACAGTAAGCCATACGGTGAAAACGAGGCCCAGGATCCAGAAGAAGCCCAGGGTGTAACCTGCGTATTTATTCGTTTGTTTGATACCAGTCATTTTGCGCACCAGGAACAGCACCAGCGCGAGAATGGGGATGCCGATCAGCAATGCCACGGCGGGCCAGAAAAGAACGGTCTGCGCGCCTGAATCGAAAATGAGGTCTTTAACCGGAGCAAGGACCGCGGAAAAGATAGCGGCCATGATAAGGCCCACCACCAATAAGAAGAGCATTACCACGCCGAGGAACAGGAAGAAGCCTTTGGCCATGAAGCCGATGACGTTCAAGATCCCCCGGAAGAACCCTTCTATTGCAGATCCGGCATCTCTACCGAACTGTTTCCCGCGGCCCTCCGAAAAATTTCGGACGTCGTCTCCCATTTTTTCCATGCGGCTGCGGAAGGTGTTCATTTCTTCCTGCACGGTCGCCTTGATATTGTTAAGGTCTACCCGCTCCCCCCGCATTTCCAGTTTTTCCGCGGCCGTTACAGCCTCGGGAGTGGCAAACCAGAGAATGAAGTAGAGCACGATGCCGCCGCCATACAGGCCGATGGCCATGAGGGCAAAGATGATGCGGAACACGATGGGGTCCACATTAAAGTAGGCGCCCAGGCCGGAGCATACGCCGCCCAGCACTTTGTTGTCGGTATCGCGGTAGAATCTTTTACGGGGGCGGATGTACGGTGCGAATGAATCGGAGGCGGAAGAAGAGGTGTTGGATTGATTGGTATTCGCACTGCCACCGGCTTCTTCCCCGAACTGTTCGGGCGTGCCCATGGAAGTTTTAATGGCCTGCACATCCTCATCGGTGATGCAATGTGCGCCTTTACGGATCTTGTCCTGGAATATCTCTGCAATGCGGCTCTCGATGTCTCCCACGATCTCATCTGCACCCTCTTCCTGCGAGAAGTAACGCTTGAGGCTGTCCAGGTACTGCCGCAGGATCTCGTAAGCACTGTCCTCGATCGGGATCAGGCGGCTGGACAAGTTTATGTTGATGATCTTTTTCATTTTCCAATCTTGTTTTTAGGTTTTAGGTAAACGGATGGGTCGTTTATTGGATGGTATTAGGTTGAGTGAGTTGCTGCACGGCATTGGCCAGTTCGTTCCAGGTATTTTCCAGGTCCCGGTAAAAGAGCTCCCCTTTATCGGTCATGGAAAAATATTTCCGCGGGGGGCCCGAGCTGCTTTCCACCCAGCGGTAGGTGAGCAGTTCCGCATTTTTAAGGCGTGTTAAAAGCGGGTATAAGGTCCCTTCCAGGATATCCAGCTTCGCTTCTTTCATTTTTTCAATAATGTCTGAAGGGTAAGCCTCGCCTTGCTTGATGA
>CBFHAF010000448.1:0-4662 GCA_965653435.1 uncultured Chitinophaga sp. | reverse complement strand
AATTCGAGTTTATCACGCAGCTCGGTGGTTTCGCTGAGCATGTCCAGCACGGCAATGGAGGCGCCCACGATGCTGGGGGCTACGGAGTTGGAAAAAAGATAGGGGCGGCTGCGCTGGCGGAGCATGTCTATCACTTCCTTCTTCCCGCTGGTGAAACCGCCGGAAGCGCCGCCCAGGGCTTTGCCGAGGGTGCCGGTAATGATGTCTACCCGGCCCATTACGCCGCGGTATTCATGGGTGCCCCGGCCGGTTTTACCGAGGAAGCCGCTGCTGTGGCTCTCGTCGCTCATCACGATGGCGTCGTATTTATCGGCGAGGTCGCAGATCTTGTCCAGCTGGGCAATGGTACCGTCCATGCTGAAGGAGCCGTCTGTCACGATTATGCGGCTGCGTGCGCCGGCGGCTTCTTTGAGCTTGGCTTCGAGGTCAGCCATGTTGTTGTGCTCGTAGCGGAAACGCTGGGCTTTGCAGAGGCGTACGCCGTCTATGATGGAGGCATGGTTGAGGGCGTCGGAAATGATGGCGTCCTGCTCGGAGAACAGGGGCTCGAACACGCCGCCGTTGGCGTCGAAGGCGGCCACGTAGAGAATGGTGTCTTCCGTTCCGAGGAATTTAGATATTTTTTGCTCCAGCTCGGCATGAATGTCCTGCGTGCCGCAAATGAAGCGGACGCTGCTCATGCCGTAGCCATGAGTGTCTATGGCTTCTTTCGCTGCCGCCACCACTTTGGGGTGGGAGGAAAGGCCCAGGTAGTTGTTGGCGCAGAGGTTGATCACGGTTTTACCGCCTACGGTAATTTCCGCGCCCTGCTCCGAGGTAATGATCCTTTCCCGCTTGTACAGCCCGGCAGTATTGATTTCATCCAGCTCGAGTTGTAAACGTTTGATGAAATTTTGGTTCATGATTTTGAGTGTTTTTGTCTGTCACTAACAAAGTTAGGGCAATAAATGTATCAAGGATTGCAAAGGGTGGGCCTGGTAAATCCCGGAAGGATAAAAAGTTTGACCCAGGTGTAACATTTGTTTGCGGGTTTGCGTCATACAATTATCATAGACGGTAGATTATGACGAAAGTACTGTTCGCCCCATGATCCGGTGGTTTGCTCTGTCACGCCTTCTGCCTCCCGGCCTTTCAGGGCTGTTTTTGGGGGCCGGATGCCCGTCAGGCGCCGCCTAAGGTGCGCTGATACCCTGGTTGTTGCTGAGCGGGGAATCATAAAAAGCGTGGCGTATGGTGTAATTTCTGTCATGAAACTGGTGATATAACGGCCGGTCCGGTCCCCATCCGAAGGGAAAGGCGGCGCTATTCAACAATTTGTCGGAAATTAGCACTCTAAAGAACCTATCGCCGGATGACGGAAAAGGAGTACAACAAATGCGTGGATCTGTATAGCGATAATCTCTTCCGTTTTATTGTCAAGAACCTGGAAAATGCGGAAGATGCCAGGGATGTAGTACAGAATGCGTTTGAAATATTATGGAAACATTGTAATGATGTGCCTTTTGAGAAGGCCAAAAGTTACCTGTTTACCGTAGCGTACCATAATATGATCGATCACGTGCGGAAGGTGAAGAGGGTGTCGCTGGTGGAGGAGTTCAGGGAAGAGGCGAAGGTGACGGAACAAAAGATACACAATGCCAGGGCCATTATAGAGAAGGCGCTTAACCGCCTCAGCGACGTACAGCGGTCGCTGATAGTCCTGAAAGACTATGAAGGGTACACCTATGAAGAAATAGGCGAGATCATGAAGCTCAACCCCTCGCAGGTGAAAGTATACCTGCACCGGGCACGGGCCCACCTGAAGGAATATCTCGTGAAAATGGAAAACGTGATCTAGAAAAAAGGTATTCAAAATCAGAACTTTATGTCGATCGACATTCACATATCAAACTACGAGGAGTATCTCTACAGCTATGTAGACGGGGAACTTGCGCCGGAAGAAATCCTGGCGCTGGAAGTTTTCCTGGACCAGCACCCGCACCTCCGTGCCGAGCTGGACCAGCTGATGGCCACCCGCCTCCAGCCGGAAGCCCTCGTTTTCAGCAATAAGGCCAGCCTCTACAAAAGCAGCCAGGCGCAGGAAGAAGACTTCGAAAGCCAGCTGCTCAGTTATATGGACGGCGAGCTGGGCCCCAAGGCCGCCAGGGAACTGGAAGCCTTCATGGACGAGCACCCGCAGCTCCGGCAGGAGCTGGCCGTTTGGGAAAGGACGCGCCTGGAACCCGATCTTTCAGTTCGGTTTGGGGATAAATCGGTGCTTTACCGCCATACCGCCCGCACAGTACGCATGCGCCCGGCCTACTGGTGGGCCGCCGCGGCTATGCTTGCCGGCGCGCTTTTCCTGTTAAGGGACTCTTTTACCCGGGATGAGGCCGCTACCCCTGCTGTCGCCGCCAACCAGCCAGCCGGGCCAACCGCCCCCGCAGCAGTGGAAAATAAGGCAGGCACGCAGCCGGTCACGGATAACGCCGCCCCGTCGCCCGCCCTGGCACAGGAGAAAACAATCCATCAGGAAGTAGCCCCGGCTCAGAAGGAAAATACCGTTGCGCCGGCTGCCCGCCCGGTTCTGGCACAGGCTTCAACCGGTAATACCGCCAGTGCGGAAACTGCTCCGGACGACACCCGTGAAGCGGAACGGGCCGCCATAGCCGCAGACCTTTCCAGCATCCGCACGCAGGCAACGCCTGAGCCCGCCGCCCGACAGGCCGTTAATGCGGACCTGACCGGCAGCGTCCCGAAAGTAAAAGAAAGCGAAACGGTACTGGCGATGAACAACAAACCGTCTATCGATATCCAGGCCGCCGCCACACTGGCCACCCCGCCGCCCGCGCAGGCGCCCGGCGAGCTGATCATGTCCGTGACCGGCAACGGTCTGGAAAGCAAAGTGCTGGATAAAGTCACGAATGTGGCGAAGTTATTTTCAAGGAAAAGGAATAAATAATGGACCGTCATAAACGGCAGCGTCATATGAAGCATAAAATTTTACTCACCCTTTTTACGATCTTCCTGTCTGCAGGCGCTTTCGCCCAACAGGCGGCCATAGATACCATACAGATCAAGGGATTGATCATCGTGAAAGGTAAAACCGCCGAAGGGAAGAGTGTTTTCAAAGCATACCAGGATACAGCCTATGCACGCCAGAAGCTGAAAAAGAACCTGCACACCAAATGGCTGGTGCTGGACCTGGGCTTCAACAATTACCGGGACAAAAGCGATTATCCCGCAGCCATGATCATGTCCCTGCACCCCGGCGCAGTGTATTACCCCGGCACGAGCTACAGCCAGGCGTACGCCAGCAAAAGCTTCGATTATTCAGGAGCGGCCCTCAACAGCTTCGCTCCCCGGATGGCCAGCGAACCGCTCACGCCCGCAGAATTCAAGGTAATACCCGCGAAATCCGTCAACTTCAACGTGTGGGTGATCATGCAAAGGCTGAATATCAGGAAACATAAGCTGAACCTGATATATGCCCTCGGCCTGGAGATGAACAACTACCGCTTTGCCCGCAACATCACGTATGTACCGGGTTATTCCACCACCGTTATCCGCGATTCGGTGAACTTTTCCAAGAATAAATTATATGCGCAATACCTGTCCATTCCGCTTATGCTGAACTTTAATTCCAATCCTGCAAGACCTGGCAGGAGTTTTGAAGTAAGTTTAGGCGTTCAGGGCGGTTACCTGCTTAAATCCCGTACCAAACAGGTGAGCGAAGAACGCGGTAAAGTAAGATTGACGGACGATTTCAGCCTGAATAAGTGGAGATTCGGGCTCACCGGCGAAGTAGCTTACGGGCCCATCAAGCTCTACAGTAATTTTGCGCTGACCCCGTTACACGATTACGGCCTTGAACAATACCCATTTTCAGTCGGTTTTCGGTTTAACGGATTCTAATACTTACCTTTACAGAACCGTATAGAAGCAAAAAGTAAGGAAACCAGGAAATATATATGAATAGGTTGGGTAACAATCCTATGGTTTGAGTTATCCTATTAAAACTGTACACAACCAAACTTGAGAAGTATGCGATCCATCTTGTCGTTTGTTGCTGTAGTGAGTGGAATAGTGTTGATGCATGCAAGCAAATTAAAATTACCGGCCAATCCTGCGGAACTAAGAGGAGCCCCGAACCCCCTTTCCGAAGTGAATATCCCCGGCAGCACACCCAAATTACCCGCCCCACGGGCTACGGAATCACTGGTTTATATGCCCGACAGCCTCTTCCAGGCCTACCGCGGGGATCATAACCTGTACGTTACCAAACATTACCACGTATTGTATATTAAAACGGATTCAGCGTTCCAGACTGCCGCCAGCCCGCAGGTAACCCACCGCGTTTTGGCTACCAGCCTGATGTACCGGTAACCGGTTGCGGCGGGGCTTTTTAACCGCTCATCCTGTCCAGGTGCATATTTTCGAGGTTTCCGCGCCGAATGTGCCCGCGCATTTTTATATTTGGTTTGAAAATCTTCAAACCAACTATATGAGAATCATAAACCTGTTCTTCGTCCTGGTGCTGGCCGTCAACCAGCAGGTCTCCGCCCAGGTAAAGCATGAATGGAAAGATGCCTCCTCCGGGGGATTTTCTTACCGCTACATTTCAGGCGATCCCATGCAGGCCCGCTTTTCTACCCTGAAAAACGGCCTTACCGTTATCCTCAG
>CBFHAF010000447.1:0-4685 GCA_965653435.1 uncultured Chitinophaga sp. | reverse complement strand
GTGCTCCGCACATACAGCTGCACGTTGCCGAACTGGTATTCCCCTCTTTCCACCGGCCGCAACTTGTATTTATACAGCTTTTCTTCCTTTGCCTTCAGGCTGCCTTTCAGGGAAAAGTTCCGCAGCTGGAACTGGAAGGGCAGTTCATCCACGATCTCCAGCTGCACGGGAAACGTGTAGCCGTTGCGCACAAGCAGCTCCACTTCGTTCTCGTCGCCGTTGCTGAAGCGCTCGCTCATACGGCGCTCCGTGCGCAGCGCGCGGCCCGGCAGGTATAGTAACGCCATATCCAGCAGCAGCACGGCAGAGCAAACGATCAGCGCGGTGATGGCGGCCTGGAAAAGCACGGGCACAAAAAAGGCGGTCACGAATGTGATGATGATCACGCCCAGCGCCAGGTACAGCCTTGCGCTGAGGAAAAATGAACGGTAGAATCGGGTGAGTATTCCCATGTTATTCCTGTTTACCTCGGTACTTCCACCGCTTTAAGGATTTCTGCAATGATCTCGTCCGGCGTGATGCCTTCCATTTCACGTTCGGGGGTAAGCACGATGCGGTGGCGCAGGATGTGGGGAAGGATGTACACGATATCGTCCGGCGTTACGAAGTCGCGGTTGTTCATCACGGCCACGGCTTTTGCACAGTTCATCACCGCAATTGAGGCGCGGGGCGAAGCGCCGAGGTAAATGCTCGGGTTCATGCGCGTTTCGTTCACCAGGCTGGCAATGAACTGCAGCAGCTTTTCTTCCATGAGCACCTCGCGCACTTTCTGTTGCAGGCGGATCACGGTGGCGGCGGTCACAACCGGCTGTATCTGCGCGAGCATCTGGTGCTGCCCGCCCTGTGTGTTGGCGGCCTGGAGAATGGCTATCTCATCCTGGAGGGAAGGGTATTTCACCTCGATCTTGAACAGGAAACGGTCCAGCTGGGCTTCCGGCAGCCGGTAGGTACCTTCCTGCTCGATCGGGTTCTGCGTGGCGACCACCATAAAAGGCTGGTCCAGCAGGTGGCTTTGCCCGTCGTTGGTGATCTGGCGCTCTTCCATCACTTCAAACAGGGCGGCCTGTGTTTTTGCAGGGGCACGGTTGATCTCGTCTATGAGAATGATATTCCCGAAGATGGGGCCTTTTTTGTATTCGAATTCCTTGCTCTGCGGGTTGAAGATGGAGGTTCCAAGCACGTCCGCCGGCATGAGGTCCGGCGTGAACTGGATACGTGAGAACTTTGCGTCGATGGCCCCGGCAAGCAGTTTGGCGGCAAGCGTTTTCGCCACGCCGGGCACACCTTCTATCAGGATGTGGCCATTGGCCAGCAGGCCCGCCGTAAGCAGGTCCACCATCTGGTGCTGGCCTACGATCACTTTCGCAATTTCTGCTTTGATGGCCGCAATCGCTTCGTGAAGCTCGCTGAGGTCCGTGCGGGGCTCAAAGGTGTTTATTTCCATTATTTCGCTTTTAAATAGAATAGATAGATGCTGTTATAATAGTGCTGTAATTGTTCGTCGCTGATATTTTCCGACAATCTCACCTGCATGACCATGTTCATGAGTTGTTCCACGAAATCCCGCGGCTGGCCGGATTTTCGGCTGAGCGCGGTCACGAATTCGCCGGAAACCGCGCTGGTGTTCAGGTAATAATTCTGGCGGATATATTCCATCAGGTGCTGGGTCATTTTATGGGCCAGGTTGCTGTTGTTATGATGCAGGTAATAAAGCCTCCCCAGGGTTTCCGCGAAATCGAGCGAGGTATTGGCCAGCACAGGTTTGGGCGGGATCAGCCGCTGCCTGCGCTTGCCTTCGAACAGGATATAAAGCAGCAGCAGCACCAGGGCAAGGATCAGCGCCCAGCGCAGGGAAGGATGTTTCAGCAGCACCTGCCAGTCCGAAAAATCATCGCGCTGCGGGCCGTAGAGATGTTTGTAATATTCGTCCCAATACACATTCAACGGAAATTCAGGCAGGTAGGCCATTTGCAGCTCCAATGCCCTGATGTTGTTTTTCTTCAGCAGGAAATAATTCGTCCAGGTCATAGGGTTCAGCATCACGATCAGCTGCCCGTTGCCATGCGGCACCCTGAAAAAGTTCGGTTGATGGCGGTCGTTAGTGCCCAGGATGGTAAGGATGCCTGAATCCGGCGATGCAAGATGGCCGCGGAGCGGTATGCCCCTGGCTGTAAAGGTGGTATCGGCCCCGAAGTGCGGGTTGGAGAAATGCTGTGTTACGACCGAATCGCCGGGGCGCGTTTTGTTCATCAAAACAAGCGGTACCGGGGGCTGCGCTTCTTCCTTTACCTTGAACCCGAACGTGGCTTCCAGCAGCGAATCTGTTTCTTCTATGGCCAGGAAAAGTTTATTGCCGTTCCCTACATACTCTGCCATGGCAGTGGCATCCGCTTCCGTCAGCCACAAACGTTCCGCTACGATGATGTAGGCATTGTTCTGCCCTTTCAGGCCTGAATTGTTGGCATATGTTCTGGAGAAGGACCGGGTAACGGTTTTCGGTTTGGTGCCCTGGAAAAAATTCTCCATCACCTTAAACGGCACATAGCTGCCAAAAGGCGCCTTGTCGCGGCTGCTGTAAGTGGCCATTCCCGGGCGGAGACGGCTTTCTTGCGCATGGCCGCCGCTCTCCCGCGTGCTGGCGCCGATGATCATCAGCATGATCAATGCCACGATGACAACGCAAATTCCTATGATGAAGCCGGTTCTCACGAAAGCTGTTTGATGGATTGGGAAAATGCGGCAAACTGATCGTCCAGCTGGGAGAACTGCCCGTTGCTGAGCGGCAGCTTTCCGTACCAGACGTATTCATAATGCAGCGTTAATGCGGCAAATGGTTTATGGAAAGCGGTGCGGGAAAGCTCGCGCAGGAAGTCCATATTCGTTTTGTCTTTCCCCGGGGCTATCAGCTGCCTTGCTTCCAGCAATTGCAGCGTGTGCAGGTAACGGAAGCGCACCGCATCCCTCAGCCGGCCTTCCGCAACGGCGGTGCGGGCCAGGGCATCGTAGTTCTGCGGGCCTTCGTCCAGGGCCAATTCAGGGCCTTTATAATTTTTGCCGCCGCCGGAAGACCAGCGGAAAGCGATATCATTCCTTTTAATGAACAGCAACAGCGCGCCCAGCAACAGAACGCCCAGGGAAATGTAGAACGCCCAGAGAATAGCCTCCCCGTTCCTCCTCACCCATGCGCCCAGGTTGTACAGCCAGCCGCTTTTTTGTTTTGATACGGCGGGATTTTCGTCTTTTTCATAATTCAGCGCTTCCATTTTTCGCAGCTCTTCCATGTCCGCCTTCTTTACCGGGCGTATCACCAGGCGCACCTGCGCGCTTTCGTCCCAGTCACCCTCGGGCTGGCGGTCCCAGCGGGAATAGGGCGTTATCCCCCTCCGCAATTTTTCTTCAAGGGAGTAAGTGCCGTAGGTTTCATCTTCCGCCGCATAGGCAGTGTCTGTCTCTTCCGTTACAAGGGTATCGGCGGCATATGCGTCTTCGATGCTCCCTTCTTCGACGCTGTCCTCACCAGTGGAGTCTATCACGCGCCACTCGTTCTCATCAAAATCTTTTTCCTTTTGTTTTTTATCCTGCGCCGCTGCCTGGAGCGTGCAGCAGAAAAGGACCGGCATTATCCAATATCTCAGCAGTTTCATACGGCGGCCGGTTTTAGAAGTTTGCTGTCCGCATCAAGCCGGTAGCCCATTCTTTCCACCCCGATGGGATAGATCACGAAATACCAGATAATGAAGGCGGCCGATTATGCGAGGATGCTGATACTGAGGGCCAGCGGCATGCTGGTGTGGCGGGTTACAAAGCTTTCAAGGAAAGCTGCCACGATGAAGATGGGCACGAGCGCCACGATCACCTTCAAACCTTCCATGGCGCCACGTTTCAGCGACTCAGTTCGTGTATGCGTGCCGGGGAACAGCAGGCTGTTGCCCATGATCATGCCCGCCGTGCCGGCGATGATAATGGAAGATATCTCGAGCGTGCCGTGTATCCATATCACGAGCACCGAGGGCCAGCCCAGGCCTTTCGCAAAAAAGAAGTACTGGAAAGAACCGAGCATGATGCCGTTCTTGAACAATATCCACAAGGTGCCTGCCGAAAAAGCGATACCCATCACGAAACAGATCATGCTTACCTGGATGTTGTTGTACGCAATGCGCACCCACATCAGCCATTCATTTTCATTCTTGTACACGCCGAAGGGGTCGCCGTTCGCAATGTTCTCCTCTGTCATGTTCACATATCCGTCGCCCAGCACGCCCCGCACGAATGTTTCGTCGTGCGCCGCTGAAAATGCGCCGATGATGCAGAACAGCAGGAAGTAGCAGAACGTAAAAAGGAACAGGCGGTGATGTTTGCGGATGAGCAGCGGCAGCAGGTAATAGAAAAAATTCCGGATGCGGCCTTTATCGCCTTTATGGTTGCGGTATATGCGCTGGAAGATGCCCGAAGCCATACCGTTGATGTAGTGGGTTACTTTGCTGTGGCTGTAGAAAGTTTTGGCGTAAGCAAGGTCATCAAGCAGGGAAGTGAATCGTTCCGCCATCACATCCGGGTCTTCGGTGGGCTCCTCCCGGATCTTTTTCCACCGTTCCAGGTTCCGTTTTATAAATGAAGATTCTCTCATCCGGTACGGGTCATAAAAATTACTGAAGTGGAAATATAATAAATTTTAAATTTGTTTA
>CBFHAF010000446.1:0-4685 GCA_965653435.1 uncultured Chitinophaga sp. | reverse complement strand
ACGAAACCCAGGAATTTCCGCTGAACGGGCTGACGGCGGTAAATATCCTTTTGAAAGAAACCGAAAAACAGTTGGACGAGTACGTTGTTACCGGTTACGGCACCACCAAAAAGGTGACCAAAACCGGGTCCGTTAGTACGGTGAAAGGCTCCGAGATCAAGCAGGCGCCCACCGTGAACGTATCTAACGCCCTCGTAGGGCGTGTTTCGGGCCTTATGGCCATCAACAGCAGCGGCGAGCCCGGCTATGACGGCTCCCGCATCCTCATCCGCGGCCGGAGCACGTATGGCAACTCCGATCCGCTCGTAGTGATCGACGGCATTCCCAGGGACGGCTACCAGCGGCTGAACCCGAACGACATCGAGAACATTTCCGTGCTGAAAGACGCGTCCGCGGCCATTTTCGGTTCCCGCGCGGCCAACGGCGTTATTCTCATTACCACCAAACGCGGGAAGACCGGCAAGCCGCTGCTGAGCTACAGCTTCAACCAGGGCTTCACCCAGCCTACACGCATGCCCAAAATGGCCGATGCCCCCACGTATGCGCGCATCGTGAACGAGATTAACATCAACGCCGGCGACCAGCCCAGCTTTACAGAGGAAAAGATCCAGAAGTTCGCGGACGGCTCCGATCCATGGCAGTACCCGAACACAGACTGGGTAGACGAGGTGGTGAAGCCCCTCAGCAGCCAGAACCGCCACGACCTCAGCCTCCGGGGCGGCTCGGACAAGTTCATTTATTACGTGTCTATCGGGACGCTTTTCCAGGACGGTATTTTCAAGCAGAGCGCCACCAAATACCGCCAGCACAATGCCCGTGTGAACCTGGACGCCAATGTGAACAAATACCTGACCATTAAGCTGGACCTTGCCGGCAGGCTGGAAGACCGCAACTTCCCGCCCCGCAGCGCAGGTTCCATCTTCCGCGCACTGCTGCGCGGCCGGCCTACGGAAGCAGCCCGCTGGCCCAACGGCCTGCCCGGGCCCGACATCGAGTATGGCGACAATCCCGTGGTGACCAGCACCAACGAGATAGGCTACCAGCGCGACCGCCTCTATGCGCTCAACAGCAACCTGGGCGTGGTGCTCTACATTCCCAAAGTGGAAGGCCTTTTCGTGGACGCCAACTTTGCCGTGGACCAGAGCTTCAACTTTAATAAACGTTTCATCAAACCCTGGACCCTGTATACCTTCCAGGGCTACGACGGCAATAACCAGCCCGTGCTGGAAGCCAGCAAAAGAGGCGTGAGCGCTCCGGAACTGGAAGAGAACTATGCACAGACCGGCAGCATCACCATCAACGGCAAGATCAATTACATCAAAAGCTTCGGCAAGCACAACACTTCCGCCATCTTAGCGATCGAGCGGAACGAAATGAAGAACGACAACTTCTGGGCCCGCCGCCGCTACTATATTTCCAGCGCGGTAGACCAGCTGTTTGCCGGCAGCAACGAAGAAAAAGATAACACCGGCCGCGGGTTCGACTATGCGCGCCTCAACTATTTCGGCCGCCTGTCTTACAACTACGACGAAAAATATCTCTTCGACTTCAACTGGCGTTACGACGGCTCCCAGAACTTCCCCCGCGACAAACGTTTCGGTTTCTTCCCCGGTGTATCCGCAGGCTGGGTGGTTTCCCGCGAGAGCTTCTGGAAATCCGCCATCGGCAGCACCGTTGATTATTTCAAGATCCGCGGTTCCTGGGGCCAGATGGGCAACGACCAGATCAACCCGTTCCAATACATGAACACCTATGGCATTTCCGAAGGCGGCACTATCATAGGAGACAAGCTGAACCAGGGCATCAACTCGCTGCGCATCCCGAACCCGAACATCACCTGGGAAGTATCCAACAACATGGACCTTGCCATTGAAGCAAAGCTTTTCAACGGGCTGATCGGCATCGAAGCGGAATATTTCTTCACCCGCCGCCACAGCATCCTTTCCCAGCGTTCCGCGTCCATTCCCATTTACACCGGCCTCACGCTGCCGGATGAAAATATCGGGAAGGTACAGAACCAGGGCATCGACCTTCACCTGACCCACAAACGCACCGTGCGCAAGTTTACCTACGAAGTGGTGGCCAACATCTCCACTGCCCGCAATAAGATCCTGTTCTGGGACGAAGTGCCCAACCAGCCTGAATGGCAGCAGTCCACCGGCCGGCAGATCGGCGCCAACCTGTATTACGAAGCCATTGGCATTTTCCGCGACCAGCGTGCGGTGGATGAATATCCGCATATTGGCGGCGCCATTCCCGGCGACGTTATTTTCAGGGATGTGAACGAAGATGGCAAGATCGACGACCTGGACCGCGTTCGTGTGAACCGCTCCGAGTATCCCATCTGGAACTACGGGCTTACCCTGGGTGCGGACTACGCCAATTTCGACCTTACCATGCTCTGGCAGGGCGCAACAGGGGCCAGCCAGTATATCCGCACCGAGTCCGGCCTGATCGGCAACTTCCCGATGAAGATCGCGGAAGACCGCTGGACGCCTGAAAACCCGGACGCTTCCATGCCGCGCCCTTACGACCGCGACAAAGAATACTGGGTTAGCCGCCAGAACACTTTCTGGCTGTGGAATACAGACTACCTGCGCCTGAAAACCCTGGAGCTCGGCTACACCCTCCCCGAAACCACGCAAAAGCGCCTGGGGCTGGACGATCTGCGCCTTTACATCAGCGGCCAGAACCTCATCACCTTCGACAAGGTGAAGATCTTTGATCCTGAATCGCCTACCGGCAGCGGACAGTTTTATCCGCAGACAAGGATCTTTAATGTTGGCCTGAATGTAACCTTCTAAAACATGCGTTATGAAAAGAACAATCACTCTCCTCAGTTATAGTTTATTTATTTGTGCAATGCTGTTCACACCAGCCTGCAACAAAGATTTCCTCGAAAAACGGCCGCTTAATGAATACACGGAAGACGATGTGTGGAAAGACCCGAATATGGTGCAGGCTTATGTGAACGACCTGTATGCCAAGATGCGCCACGGTTTCATGGAAGTAATGCTCAGTTCCATGACGGACGAGAGCCGCTTTATCCACAACTACGGCACCACCACATCCGTCACAGAAGCCATGAGCCCTGAAGACCTCGGCGCGCTGAACCTTTTCGGCGAATGGGAAAAACATTACCGCGCCATCCGCAACTGCAACATCTTTTTTGCACAGGTGGACAACGTGCCATTTACGGACGAAGCGCAGCGCGATCGCCTCAAAGGCGAAGTGCATTTCCTGCGCGCCTATTTCTTTCATATGCTGGTGAAATACTGGGGCGGCGTTCCTTTGGTGACGCAGATCTTCCAGCTTACAGACGGCGAAGCCATGTTCATTCCCCGCAACAGTTTCGAGGAGTGCGTAAGCTATATTGCTTCGGAATGCGATAAAGCCTCGGCCCTGCTGCCCGAAGCGCACGACCGCGACAATAAAGGCCGCGCCACCAAATACGCAGCCATGGCGTTGAAGTCGCGCATACTGCTCTACGCCGCCAGCGACCTTTTTAATAAAGCAGGCAACACGCGGCCCGAAACAGGATATGTTGGCGGAGACCGGCAGGCGCGCTGGAAAGCCGCACAGGATGCAGCTTCCGCGCTGATCCTCACCAACAAGTTCGCGGTTTATAAACCCACTTCTTCCGGCGTGGACAATTACACGCGTGTGTTCCTGGACAAGGATAATTCCGAGATCATTTTCTGCAAATACTTCAACAAGCAGCTGCTCGGCACTTCGCACGACCTTTACAACGGCCCTAACGGCTACCATAACTGGGGCGGCAACGTACCGCTGGAAAATTTCGTGGAAGGTTACCAGATGAAAGACGGCACGCCTTTTAACTGGAGCAACCCCGCGATGGCAGCAAAGCCGTACGACAACCGCGACCCGCGTTTCTACGCCACCATTCTTTACAACGGCACAAAATGGAAAAAGCGCCCCACCGACGCCATCGGCCTAGATCCCGTGGGGGTGATACAAACCGGGAAATATGAAAAGAGGAATGCATCCGGCGGTATAGACGTGATCAGCGGGCTGGATTCCCGCAGCGGCCCGATCGAGAACTGGAACGGCACGTACACCGGTTATTACCTCCGCAAGTTCATGGACCAGAACCTCGATGCGCAGTTCTTCCGCGGCGACCAGGCCTGGCCTTTCTTCCGTTATGCGGAGATCAAGCTGAACTATGCAGAAGCAAGCCTGGCGCTGGGACAGGAAACCGCCGCGCGGGATGCTATCAACGAAATACGCACCCGTTCGGGCATGCCAGCTATTCCTGCTTCAGTTACCGGCGCCGCGCTGGTGGCTCAATACCGCTACGAACGCAGGTACGAACTGGCCTTCGAAGAACACCGTTATTTTGATGCGCGCCGCTGGCTGATCGCTGAAACAGTTTTCAGCGGACCGGCGAAAGCCATTGAAATTTACGGCAAGCTGAACCCGGATACCTTGTTATATACTTACAAAGTATTAACAACCGGTGTGCAGGACCGGAAGTTCACGCCGAAACACTACCTGTTGCCGATCATGGCGGCGGAGATCCGCCGGAACAGCAAGATGACCCAGAACCCGAATTATTAGGAAAACCCATATCAGACGAGGCCTGGCTTCAAATTGAAGCCGGGCCTTGTTATTGTATATTATACACAGTCCCATTAACAAAAAAAATGCGGCTGATTAGCATTTTG
>CBFHAF010000445.1:0-4686 GCA_965653435.1 uncultured Chitinophaga sp. | reverse complement strand
AAACACGTCCATGATCGTTTTCTGGAACAAGTTGTCTTCGATGATATCCTGATGTTTGCGGATATTAATCTGTTCTGCGGGAGCGTTTTTATCGTCCACGAGGGCGTTGAAGATGGATTGGGTCAACTGGAGGTTGGGTTCGTAGTCCTTAGGGGCCGTTTCTGCTGCAACGGGAAGGGGATTGTTGTCTACCGCGTCGGCCGTTTTATAGAACAATCCCCAGAATGGTTCACGGGGCGCGTCCCCTGGAAGATGCAGGTCCCGGTGCAAAGGCTCGTCCACCCCCAGCGACGTTGCGGTAGCCACCTGCGCGGCGGCCAGCGCGGCAGTGAAAGCACTGCGTATGCTCATTCTTTTCTGCACCAGGTTTTTGAACAGCTCCACACCGAAGATGCCCGCGGCGCCGTCCTCTATCGGGCAGTTGGTGGCGATCACAGCGGGAGCGCCCAGCTCCAGCAGCTTGTTAACTTGTTTGGCCGTGCTGCAGCCGTTGAGGACCACGAGCTTCAGGTTGCCGCTTTCTATGCTGGGTTTGAGCTGGTAAGCGATGCCAACGCCGTTGGCTTCCTGGTCGTTGAAAAGGAGGGAGGTTTGCCCTGCATGCCCGCCGTAATGGAAAATGCCCACTTCGTTGCCGTACGCGCCGAAAGCCGTGTTCATATTGGCTATGGTGGCGTAAGATTCGCGGTGTACGTTGAAGTTGCCGCGCCTGTTGGCGATCAGGATGCCATGGATACCTTCATCTTCAGCCGTTATGGATTTTAGTGGTGCATCCGTGCTGTTCGCAAAGGAAATAATGATCGTTTTCATGACTCATGCTTCGGGGTAAATAATGTTGCTAAATTTTGCGCACGATCTTTCAACCGGTTCTTCCCGGGGTACTTTTTTGGAGTAACAATTCACTGTAATTTACGAATTTTACAGGAAATCATAATTTTATTTGTCTGAGCCTCAATAAAGTAGTAGGTTTGATACGACCTCAAAACATACAACGACAGAAAGGATAACCGTAACCCCTTAGTTTCGCATTAAAATATTAGCTGATATGCAAGAACGTAAGTTTTATGCCGCTTTCGTGGGCATAAATGCCTATTCCCAGGGCGCGCTCAGCGGATGCATACATGACGTGCTGAAAATGGACCTGCTGTTCCGCGAACAGGCGGCCCAGCA
This sequence comes from uncultured Chitinophaga sp., assembly GCA_965653435.1. Taxonomy (GTDB): domain Bacteria; phylum Bacteroidota; class Bacteroidia; order Chitinophagales; family Chitinophagaceae; genus Chitinophaga. The sequence goes on along the minus strand of CBFHAF010000445.1, from coordinate 3,516 downwards.
ACCCGGAATGAAATACCTCCCGGCCTATTACCTGGCGCCCAACCAGGCAGACGAGCGCCAGATAGCGGCCTACCGCGAGTCGCAGCAAACGGCGCTGGAATACGAAGCGCCTGATTTCGCCAATATCACCACCAAACTGTTCGGGCATTTCGATAAGGCCGGCGAAGGGGACATCTGCGTGTTTTTTTACAGCGGCCACGGCTCGCAAACAGACGCGCCGGAAGAATTCCATTACGCCAATCCCGGCCGGAAGCTGGAAACGCTGGTATGTGCAGACAGCCGCACCACCGCCCGTGACCTCATCGATAAAGAACTGGCATACCTCATCTGGAAAACATTTTCGAAAACGAAAGCGCATTGCCTCGTGATCATGGACTGCTGCCACTCCGGCAACAACACCCGCGCGCTGGTGAACGAAAATGATGTGCAGTTCCGCTTCCAGCCTTCCGCCCGGAACAAAGTGGCGTTCAGCGATTTTATCGGCTATGGCGACATGGATTTTTATACGGTGGAAGAAGGCCGCGCCACTATCACCATTCCCCGCTATGTGCACCTGGCGGCCTGCCGAGGCGACGAAAAGGCGCAGGAGTCCATGCGCGGCGGGCTGTTCACCGGCAAGCTCGCAGAAGTGCTGCGGGCCGGGGGCACCGCCGCCAGCTACCGCGACCTGGTGCAGCGGTTGGCCATTACGGTCAGCAGCCGTGCAGACCGGCAGCATCCCGTGGCGTTCTCATTGAACGATGCGGACCTGGACCAGCAGTTCCTTTCTTCCTCCATACAGCCCTACAAACCCGTGTTCGAAGTGCGTTTCAACGAAGTGGAAGGAACCTGGAAGCTATACGGCGGGGAGTTGCACGGCATCGCCGCGGGCGACGTGATGCGGGTGAAAGACGGGGAAAAGACGGCGGATGCCGCAGTTACGGCAGTTTTTCCGCTTCATGCCATCATCGCGCTGGATGGATTTGATACGGAAAGCCTGGATGTGAGAGCATCGGTATTGAAAGCGGGCCGCGCGCTGATGATCGTGGAAAGCCCGGCGGACCAGGCTTTGGAAGACGCGTATGAAACAGGGACCTTCCCGGGGCTGCAATTATCATTTTCACCCGATACGGCAGGTGCGCAATACAAAGTAAAAAAGCTGGAAGGCGGGGAATATGTGCTCACCGATTACAATGGCGGGTTGCCGCTGTTCCGCAGGGAGCGGAAGGCCGCACTGTTCCTGGAAAAGGTGAATACCGTCGCCAACTGGCGGGCGGTGAAGGAACTGAAGCACCTTGATCCTTTGCTTACCAAAGAACATTTTATATTCAGCTGGGAAGTGGTGGAAGGGCAGGCCCTCAGCGACAATGCGAAAGGAGAAAAAGCAGAAGGGGATGACATCCGTTTGCATTACCGGAATGGCCGCCATCCCGCATTCCGGCTGCATATCACTTTGAAGGGCGACGCTCCGGTGGAGCGCTGCTTCATGCAGGTACTGTACCTGGGCAGCAAATACGGCATTTATACAGACCTGGTGCGTGAAGACCAGCCGGCGCTTTTGCCGGGAGAAGGCATAGCGCTGACCTATGCGACAAACAATAAATTTTCCGCCACCATACCCGTCAGCATCGATCCCGCTTACAAGAACTACCAGCTGAGCGAAGTGACGGATTACCTGAAGGTGATCGTATCAACCGCGGAATTTGAAGTGAGCCGTTACAAACAGGATGGCCTGGAGCTGGACCTGGCGCCGCAAAGAGCGGGGGTGAGGGACCTGGGCGGCGGAGCGGAAGAACAGGCGGCCGACCTGGCCGCATGGTCCGTTTTCACGTTCTCCGTTACCTGTGTGGCGGAAACAAATGAACAGCTGTTGCCCGCCGGGGGGACGGCCGATTTCGGGGCGTTCTCTATTACGGTGCCGAAAGGTTTTTCCGCGAAAGCCGTTGTACTAACGGAATCGAACACACGCGATATGGCCGATGCGCCTTCGCCGGACATTTGGGGAAACGATCTGACAGATAACGGGTTGAACGGGAATATCGCCGCCATAGAGCTGCATACGGAGCAAACGCTGGAGCCCGGTTCCCCGCTGGTGATACAGCAGGCGCCTCCCCGCGCCGCCGTACGCTCATTGGATGAAGAAGACCGCGAAGAAGTGATCGTGCCGTTCGGCTACGACCATGAGCTGCAGCTATATGTACCGTTGGGATATGCGGATGATGAAGGGAATATTTATGTCGAAAAGCTGCCTTCCTCACCCGTTACTTCCCGGAGCCTCGCGTCGGCCGTGAAACTGTATTTCAAGAAAGTGTTCCGCCCAAAACAGGTGAATACGCTGGCCATTCACGCTTCAGGCGAAGACGGCTGGAAGCAGGTGCAGGAGCTGGAACCTGGCAGGAAAGCGACTTTGCTGATACATGGAATCATCGGCGATACGAAGTATATGAAAGAGGTTTTTATGGCGCAGGATACGCCGCCGGATTACCTGCTCACCTACGATTACGAAAATCTTTCCACGCCCGTGGCCGCTACTGCCGCCCTGCTCGACAAAGCGCTGAAGGTTGCGGGGATGGGCCGGGCCGGCATGCCGGAGCTCACGATCGTGGCCCATTCCATGGGAGGGCTGGTAGCCCGCTGGCTGACGGAGAAAGTGGAAGATACCGGCTATATAAAAAAGCTGATCCTCGTCGGTTCCCCCTGCTCCGGCTCTGAAATGGCAGGGCTGAGCGGCACCGCAACAGACCTGCTCACACAGGCGCTGAACATTACCGGGCCGGTGAAATACGCGATCACCGGGCTGGCTTACCTGCTCAAACATCTGAAGCTGAACCCCGGCACAACGCTGAAGGAACTGTCGCCCGGCTCCCCGCTGCTGCAGGACCTTGCGCTTTCGCCGATGAAACCCGGCGTGGAATACCACATCATTGCCGGGAACACCGCCCTGCTCGAAAATTATTCAGGCGATGATTTTTTCCTGCGCAAAGTGGCGGCGATGGTAACGAAAAAGGTCGTGTATCCCGGGCTCTCTTTCGCGTTGTACGACAAAGAAGCCAACGATATGGCCGTTACCCTGAAGAGCATGTTCGCCATACCCGCGCTGGATAAAGGGAAGCAGGTGCAGGAAGTGGCCAGCAACCATCTTTCCTACTTCCGCGAGCCCGCCAGCATGAACGCGTTAATGAACCTGATTCACCACACTTAAAACCCCAATGATATGTCTAAAGGTTATTCCCTGCACATCGGGCTCAACAAGCTTGATACCGCACACTATCCCGATGTGCCCCTACTGAAAGCCGCCGTCAACGATGCTGTTTTCTGGGAATCCTATGCCCGCGGGCTGGGCTACGAACCCAATTCCCTGCACGATAACGCCGCCACCAGCAACGCAGTGCTGGACGCGCTTAATTCGCATGCGCAAACGATGGAACCGGGAGACATCCTGCTGCTCACTTACGCCGGCCACGGCAGCCAGGTAAGGAACGAAAAAGCAGAAGGGTTCGACCAGGAAAGGAATGACCAGACCTGGTGCCTTTTCGA
>CBFHAF010000444.1:0-4689 GCA_965653435.1 uncultured Chitinophaga sp. | reverse complement strand
GAAAGGATTTTTAATCGACATGGATGGCGTCATTTACAGGGGCTCGGAAACGATTCCGGGAGCAGTGGAGTTTATCAACACCCTTCGTGACAGGAATTTCCCGTTCCTTTTCCTGACCAACAACAGCCAGCGCACCAACCGGGATGTTTCCTACAAGCTGCGGAAATTAGGTTTTAACGTAGAAGATGAGGACGTTTTCACCTGCGGTATGGCCACTGCCCGTTACCTGGCTTCCCGCACACCCAGGGCCACCGCTTATGTGATCGGAGAAGGCGGCCTGCTGGCGGAGCTTCATGCCGCCGGTTTTTCTATTGTGGACGATCATCCGGATTACGTGATCATCGGCGAAGGCCGTACCATTATGCTGGAGTCCGTGGATAAAGCGATCAATATGATCATGAACGGCGCCAAGCTGATCGCCACCAACCTGGACCCTAACTGCCCGGTAGGCAACGGCAAATACCGCGCGGGCTGCGGGGCCTTTGTTTCGATGATAGAATTCGCAACGGGCAAGCAGGCTTTCAGCGTGGGCAAGCCAAGCCCGGTGATGATGCGCATGGCCCGCAAAAAACTGGGCCTTTCCACCGATCAGACCGTTATGATCGGCGACACGATGGGCACCGATATCCTGGGAGCGGGCTCCATGGGCTTTACCACAGTACTCACCCTGTCCGGCGTCACAAAAGCGGAAGACCTCAGCCATTACAGCTACCAGCCTGATTTTGTGATATCCTCCGTAAAAGACCTGCTGAATGCTGACCTGTTTGAACAGGTACTGGATAATCAGAAGGAATCCGTAGAGGAAGAAGAATACAGATAATACAATTCAACAGCACCATATTGCCAGTGTCCTGAAACAATGAGGCTGCGGCCTCATTGTTTTATACAGTTTTATTGATGACAGCCAGTACATCCGGGCGCGGGTAAATAACGCCCCGGAAATTTCACCCCCAATCCAAAAAAAGGATTATTTTAGCTGCTCTTCCCGGTGCATGCCGCATATCTGTTTTTGGAGCATAATTAACCTGCAAAAAGAAAGCAGCTGAATTATGAATGCAAAAACATTTTTACCCATCCTGATTCTCGTTACCGGCCTTTTATTCCCGTCCTGCAAAAGCAAGGACCCGGTTATTCCTAAAAACAACCTGGCTGTTCCAACGATAGAGGAGGTATTGAACGGCTCCGATCAAAACCTCTCCTACCTGCTGAAAAAAGTAAGGGGAAGCGTGGGCAGAAGAGGCCCCGGCTCAAAAACGGTCTGGAGCCGGAAAAACGACTACGGCTTAGGGCTGTACATTAGCGCCAACCACGTTTATGGCCTTTCAGGATGGAGCTCGCGTAACGCGCAGTTCATCGATCTCTCTGCTGAAAATCCGGGTATTTTTGAGACATCCCAGCTCCCGCCCTTCAACGGCGATGTCGCTATAGGCAATACCCTTGTGGCCGATTTCCCCCTGATGCATTTTAATATCTCTCCCAACGCCACCAACACCACCATTTTGCCGGCGGAAGATTTTTACATCGGTGTTATCGACAACCAGCGGACCGAACAGGGCCCTTTTGCGAAGCATCCGGAGCCCGTTCAAACCGCGGTGCCACTGCAGATGTATGACCCGGGCAACCGTACGAAAATAGCGCCCACCTGGAATAACCCCGTGACAGGAGAAAAAGCCCTGGCCGTCGGGTTCCCGCAGGACGGAGAGCACTATCCCAACGGCGCTGCGGCCTACGGGAAAATATTATCAGATGCGGAAGCCGGGGAAGTGATCCGGCAGCTGAAAACCGCCGGCGACGCCGAAGGCGACGTACCTTATAACGCGGCCGCCGAATTCTTAATGGAAGCGCAGGCGATAGCAGGTATGAGCGGCGGCGGCGTGTTCAATGCACAAGGGCAATTGATAGGCATCATGGTAAGGGCTAGCGATACGGAAAAAGCCCCGAAGATCATCAGGGTGGTGAAAGCGGCCTACATCCGTTCTAAACTGGTGGAATTCTATAACAGCCTGCCGGAAGCAGGCAGAAGCAAAATAAGGCCTTTTGTGAGCGGTGAACTATAACACCGGCTGACATTGTTGCGACAGTATGTTATTGCCTGGACAGGAAAAAACAAACTATACAAAGAACGATGCTGCCCGAAATTGTTTTCCGCTTGCATCTTCTTTTTGTAAATTACTGAGTATCCGGTCAGTCTTGAAAAAAGAGAACAAAATGAATTCACAGGAAAAAATATTAAGCTGTTACAACCAGGTTGCCGGCGACTATGCGGCCGACCGTTGGGACGAGCTCTCCAAAAAACATTTCGACCGGCTGCTGCTGAAAGAATTTGCAGCTGTCAATAGAGACGAAGGCCCCTGTGCCGACTTTGGCTGCGGCCCCGGGCAAACGACAAAATTCCTGTACGATAAGGGCATAAAGAACATCACCGGCATCGATCTGTCCCCGGCGATGGTCAGCGTTGCCCAAAAGCTTTCCCCGCAGATCAAATTTGAGACCGGGGACCTGTTGAATATCGCCTACCCGGCAGGCTATCTTGGAAGTGCCGTCGCATTCTATGCGATCGTACATTTCGACAGCAGCCAGGTCAGGAAATGTTTTGAAGAGATCAGCAGAGTTTTAAAACCGGGAGGGGATTTTTTATTTTCCTTCCATGCAGGCGACGAGGTCGTTCATTTTGACAAAGCCCACGACAAGGAAATTGATGTAGACCTGTTCTTTTTTAAGACGGAGGACATCATCGCTTTACTTCATGAAACCGGTTTTACTATTATCGACGCCATAGAAAGGCGCCCGTATGAAGATGCCGAGTATCCCAGCAGGCGGGCCTACGTCTGGGCGGAGAAAAAATGAGGTGACCGGCCCTCCGCGCTTATCGCCTCTGTTTGGAGCTTAAAAAATCCCCGATAAGCTGCAATACCTCGTCGAAGTTAGTCTCCAGCGCCCAGTGGCCGCCGTCGATGATATGGGTCTGAACGTCTTTCAGGTCTCTCTCATAACAATAAGCTTCTTCCTTGTCAAAATACACATCGTACCTGCCCCAGATAACCAGCGCCGGGGGCTGGTGGGTACGGAAATACTGCTGGTAGGCGGGGAACATCTTCACGTTATCCGCATAATCGCAATTCAGGTCCCACTGCATATCGATATTGCCGGGCCTCTCCATAAGCGCCCAGTCCACTATCCACAATTCAGGGCTCACCGTAGGCAGCAGTTCTTCAGGCAGCCCCGCAAGGTTTTGTTTGCTCACCGCTTCTTCAGTTAAGAACCCGGTAAGCTTTGCTTTTTTCCCGGGGCTGGGGTTTTCCCAGTAGTCTTTATACGGGTCCCATTGCGGGCCAAGCCCTTCGTCATACGCGTTACCGTTCTGGACAATTATCTTCTCTATCTTTTCAGGCCGGTTGATGCATATCCGCAGGCCGATAGAGCTTCCATAGTCGTGCAGGTAGATGGTAAAACGCTCCAGGCCTATCGCATCTGTAAACTTTTCGATGCACGCCGATATGTTCCTGAAGGTATATTCAAATTGGTCTTTGTCCGGAAAAGCACTGAACCCGAATCCCGGGTAGTCTGGGGCAACCAGGTGATACCTGTCGCCCAGCGCGATCATCAAATTCTTAAACATCAGCGATGAGCCCGGGAATCCATGTAAAAGCAGCAAAGAGGGCTTCTTGCTGTCCCCGGCCTCCCGGTAAAAGATATCAACGCCGTCAATTTTAACTGACTTATTTAAAATTTGCCTGGCCATGATAGTGTTATTTGTTGACCGAAGAGAAGGCAACAAATTCTATTCCAACGCCCGGTTGCTGGAACGGCCGTATCAGGCGAACGCTGTTCAATTTGAATTTGGTGAGACAAAACAGTATTTTACAGCCCTATAGCATACCTATGAATCAACTGCTTACCTTTAAAAGATTTCATACTGCGGAACAGGCTGCCGAGGTCATAGCCATCCTGCAGGAACATCATATCCCCGTACAATATGAAGAAGAGGTCGTACTGATGGATAAAGTGTATGTAGGCCAGAACTTTGACCAGCGCCACCTGGTGAAGATACCAGCCGGTTATTTCTCCCAGGCGGATACGCTGCTGAAAAGCCAGATCACCATATCTCCCGAAGATGTGGAACCGGATTATTACCTGCTGTCCTTTACAACCGAAGAACTGAAAGAAGTGATTCTCAAAAAAGATGAATGGGGCGATTTTGATTATGCACTTGCTTTGAAACTATTGGAAAAGCAGGGTATTCCGTATTCGCAGGAACAACTGGAACTTCTCGGGACCAGCCGGCTAAAATCCCTCTCCCAACCACAGGACCTGCCTGTTATATGGCTGCTGATAGCCTACTTTTCTCCCTTTTTGTTGTTTGCACATATTCCCTTTTCCCATATTTTTTCCTTTATCGGGATCTTTATAGGCGCTTTTGTGCTGCTGACCAAAAAAACATTGCCGGATGGCTCGCGTGTATATGCATTTTCGGAAAAAACACGGCAACAGGGTAAATGGATAATCATATCCGGGATAGTGTTGATCATTATTTGCTGGGCCTTGCTTATCAAATTCATCGACAGGCATCCTTAATCCCCGCTTTAGCGTTTCTTCGCCACTATAAAATATTGCCGCCCCTTTTGCTGTAAACATTCAGTTTCAGGGATAGTAAAACCGGCATCGGTCAACTGGTTTTCCAGGTCGCGG
>CBFHAF010000443.1:0-4692 GCA_965653435.1 uncultured Chitinophaga sp. | reverse complement strand
ATCGGCGGCACGATGCCCATTTTGTACATGGGATTGGTAACGGGCTGCTTGATGGTGGTGCGGCGGAAATTGATGTCTGCGCTGGCGGAAAGATATTTTGAAATGGTGATATCGTTGTTGATGCGGGCAGTCAGACGCTCGTAGGTACGCCCGGGATACAGGGCTTCAGATTTATCATAGCCCAGTGAAACGCGCGTACGTATATTTTTGCCGCCGCCGGAAAGGCTCATGATATGGCTCTGCCGCGGCGCGCTTTTGCGGAGGATGAGCCCCCGCCAGTCCGTATTCGGATATTCGTCGGGGTTCTGCGCATGCAGGTCGTGGTAATTGTCGATGATGTTCTTGGCGTAGGTAGGATATTCGTTGGCGTTGTTGCCGTTATCGTTCCAGCGGAGCTCGTTGGTGAGCTGCATGTAACGCACGGCATCCACATAAGCAGGGAGCTTCGTGGCTTTTTCGATGCCGTACTCGTAAGTGTAATCCAGGTTCAGCTGACCGTTCCTGGCCCTTTTGCTGGTGATAAGGATAACGCCCGCGGCGGCCCTGGAACCATAAATGGATGCTGAAGCTGCGTCTTTCAGCACGGAAATATTGTCCACATCGTTCGGGTTGATGGAGTTGATATCGTCGATGGGCACACCATCCAGGATGTAGAGCGGTGTAGCTCCTTCACCGCTGATAGTGGTAATGCCGCGCACACGGATGCTGGGGGCTGCGCCGGGAGCATTGCCGGAACGGGTTACCATTACGCCGGGCATGGCGCCCTGTAATGCGGAAGTGATGTTGGTGGTCTTGCGCTGGGTGATGGCATCTCCCTGCACGGCAGACACCGAGCCGGTGAGGTCGCTTTTTTTCACCGAGCCGTAACCTACCACCACCACGCCTTCCAGCGCTGTATTGTCGGCAAACACCATCCTGATGTCCAGCCTGCGCCTGCCATTCAGTGCATGTTCCTGTTTCTCGAACCCGATGTAAGAGAACACGATGGTGGCATCGTCTTTTACGTTCGGCAACTTGAATTCACCCTTTTCATCCGTCATGGTAGCGGTTTGCGTGCCTTTGATGAGCACGGTCACCCCGGGCAGCGGCTGCCCGGTATCGTCCGTTACTTTGCCCGTGAGCGGCACGGCCTGCTGAGCTGCAGGTTCCAGCAGTTTGGGTATAGGCGGCAGCTTGCGGATGGAAATGGTTTTATCCGTAATGGAATAGCTCAGCCCCTGGCCCTGAAGGCTGGCGGAGAGCAGGGTTTCGATGGATACGTCTTTGAGCGCAACGGATACCGGTTGCGTGGTGTTGATCAGCTTGTTGTCGTAAAATACCACGTACCCGGTTTGCTTACGGATCGCGGAAAAGATCGTTGTCAGTTTTACATTCTTACCGGAAAAGCTGACGGTTTGTGAATGGCCGGTAGCGCTTACGTTCAGGAAAAGCACCGTCAGGAAAAAGCATGTTAACTTCATAGCTAACAATATTTTGGTTGAAGATCGCAGGCGGCCCGTGGCGGCCACATCGCCCGCCGGGAGCGATACCTGCCAGGGTATAGCAGCGCCAGCCCGCTTGCGTAAAGCGATAAGTTTAAATTGCATACATTTGCATTGTTTGGTTGAATAATTAGGCTGTCTTACCGATTGTTCTGATTGCTACGGCCAAATGCGCCAGAGATGTTCGCAGCATTTCTGGCTTTTTTGTGGCCCCGTATTTATTTCATAACGATTAAATTTCTTCCTTCAAGCCTGAACTTCACATCATTTTCCTCCAGTATCTTCAATACTTTCGTTAAAGGCAGGGTTCGCTGCATAGCGCCGCCAAAGCTCCTTTCCGGCACTTCGCCTTCGTAGATCACCTTCACGTCGTACCAGTTTTCCAGCTGCCGCATCACGGCCGGCATATCCGCGTCGTTGAACTGGAACAGGCCGTTCTTCCAGGCCACTACTTCGTCCAGGTCCACATTATCTTTCACGTTCAGCGAGCCGTTGCCGTGTAAGCCGGCCTGCTGGCCGGGTTTCAGCAGCGCTTCCTTGCCTGCGGCCGCAATTTTCACGGCGCCTTCCAGCAGCGTGGTTTTCACGGCTTTTTCACCGGTATAGGCATTGATATTAAAATGTGTGCCCAGCACCTCCACGGTCATATCACCCGCCTTTACGCGGAAGGGTTTGCCGGCCTGCCTGGCCACTTCGAAATAAGCCTCGCCTGTAATGGATACGTCGCGGCTTTCGCCGGTGAAAGAGGTAGGGTAGGTGACGGAGGATGCGGCATTAAGCCATACGCGGCTGCCATCGGGCAATGTAAGGCGGTACTCGCCGCCGCGGGGGGTGCGCATGGTATTGAACAATATTTCTGCCTGCCCCTGCCCTGCCTGTTCATAGGCCAGCTGGCCGTTGGCCTGCTTTATAATTTTCATATTGCCCTGCTGCGCCAGCACACCGTTGCCGGAGCTGTCCAGCGTAATCACGGTGCCGTCTCCCAGGGTGAGCACGGCTTTATTGCCGCCAGGCGGCACGTCGGCCACCAGCGGTACTTGCGCAGGTTGCTGCGCGACAGGTTGTTTGTTTTCACGGTTAAACCAGAAACCTCCGGCCGCCAGCAACAGCAACACCGCGGCGGCTGCCGCCAGCCAGGGCTTGCGCCTGCGTACCGGCACCACCCTGGCCCCTTCTTCGAGAAACGCTGCCTGTATACGGTCCGCAGCGGCGGCGGGCATGGGGCCCTCCGGCTGAAAACGGCCCCAGGTATTATCCAGCACCTCTTTCAGCAGGCTGTCGTCCTGCGCATTGTGGATGTATTGCGCCAGTTCTTTCCGTTCTTCCGCCGTGCACGCGCCCTTAAAGTACCTTTCCATGAGGTACAGCAATCGTTCTCTCAGCATATTGAGTGGTTTACCCTGGTATATAGACAACCGGGGAAGAAAGTATACCTGGTTTTTTTATAAAAAAATTTCCAGGAAACAGAAAATGAAGATGGGAAAGGCTTCCGGCCTGGCGCTCAGCTGCTGCCGGATGAGGCGGAGCGCCTCAATGAGGTGGTTGTTCACGGTAGAGGGGGAAATGCCCAGGAAGCGTGCTATCTCGTCGTGCTTCAGCCCTTTGTCGCGGCTGAGCGTGTATACCAGCTTCTGCCGCGGCGTCAGTTTTTCCAGGGCGGTAAGCAGGTGTTTGTTCACTTCCTGCACGTTCAGCCGGTCTTCGGCGTCCATGCGCACGGCTTCACGGGTTTTGACCAGCTCGTCCAGTATAAGGGTCTCCTTGGCCATCCGTTTCAGGGAATTGATCACCTGGTTGCGGGCCATCTGGTAAATGTATGCGCCAAACTGGCCGATCTCCGGGAGCTTTTCCCGGTTCTTCCACAGGCGGAGGAAAATATCCTGCACAATGTCTTCCGCCATTTCCGGAGAACCGGTGGCACGCAGGAGGAAACCGTAAAGCTTGTCCTTATATAATCTGAAAAGGGCCGCAAATGCCGCAGCATCGCCCGCTGCAGAGTAACGTATCAGTTCAGTTTCATTGTTAGCTGGTTCCATGGGAACTGTGATGTGGAATTCTTATTGCATACCGTGGTCAACCAAAAATAGCAAAAATTCGATTCGGCAAGCGGAAATTATTTTTCAGACCGGTTTTGGGAACGATCCCAAAAAAGAAATCCCCTGCCGGAAGCAGGGGATCGTGTTTCTTTAACGGGTTAGTATGATCAGTTGCCGGCGCGGCGGCTTTCGTCCGTGCCGCTTTGCCTTTCCTTGGTTTCCATTTTAGTATTGCCGAAGCGGTAGCTGAACGCCACGTTCAATGTCCTGTTCTGCCAGCGGTTGTTTACGCTCAGGTAGATGTTATTGAATTCCGCCACACCCCGGAAGCGCTGGGAAGCGAAGATGTCGTTCACATTCACTTTGATGGTGCCTTTCTTTTTCAGCACAGTCTTCTGCACACCGCAATTCACGCTCCACATGCCTTTGGAAACCCAGATGCCGTATACGTTCGGCGCCTCGTACCATCCGCTCAGCTCAAACTTGAAGTCGTGCGGCAGGGTGAAGGTATTGGTGGAATTGATGTTCCACGCCACCTGCGAAGTGTTGAAATTGCCCAGGGAATCCAGGATGCGGTATTCATTGTAATATGCGGAAATATTGTTGCTGGTATTCCACCACTTCACCGGGTCGAAGGGAAGGGTAAGGTTGAGCGAATAGCTGTTCTGCCGCCCGAGGTTCTTATTTGTGCTGATCGTCACTTTCGTTTCAGGGTTCAGTATCAGGAACTCGTCATACACATCATTCACCCGGCTGTAACCGAGGGTGGCGAGATATTTATTCTTGAAAGTATAGGTCAGCTCTGTGTTATGGATATACTCGGGCGTCAGGTAAGAGTTGCCTCGGAAAAATGTGTATTTGTCCAGGAAGAACATGAAAGGGTTCAGCATGCCGTAGCCCGGGCGGCCATTCGCGACGCGGGCGGCGGCCTTCACCGCCAGCACCTTGAAGTCGCGGATGCGAGCGGGCTCGGCGCCGAGCTTCGCGGCGAGCTCTTCGAGCTGCGAGCGATGGTCGCAGGCGAGCGCCATCAGCGAGGGGATGTCGCGGCGGCGCGTCGTCGCCCAGTGGATGTGGTTGATCTCCGCGTCCTTGCGCAGAGCGCGGTGCGGGCTGCCATTCTTGAGGAAGTATTGCAGCTCCTCGAAGGTCGGGCTTTCCGGCGAGCAGAGCAG
>CBFHAF010000442.1:0-4711 GCA_965653435.1 uncultured Chitinophaga sp. | reverse complement strand
GTTCCAGCCCAGTTCCATCACTCCTTCGGTGCCTATCAGGCGGGTGAATTCGGAGCCGCCGCCGCCATCTGCGAAGTTCACGCGCAGCTGCATCTGGAAGGAAGGATGCTCTTTGGTTTCAGGATATTCGAAAATGGCCACCATCACGTCCGGTACGTCGCGGCCGTCGTTCCACTGCACCAGGTTGCCGGTGCTGTAAATGCGGCTGGGGCCTTTGGAGCCGATCATAAAGTGCAGGCCGGTGATGAGATGCACGAAAAGGTCGCCGGGAACGCCGGTGCCGTAAGCCCGGTAGTTCCTCCAGCGGAAGAAACGCACGGGGTCGAAGGGTATCTTCCCAGTGTCTTTCAGGAATGAGTCCCAGTCGACCGTTTTCGGCGAGGCATCCGTGGGAATGGAATATTGCCAGGCGCCCAATGCGCTGTGCCGGTCGATCTTGGCTTCCACGAGGTTCAGCCGGCCGATGTCGCCCGCGAGGTAACGTTTCCTTGCTTCGGCAAGCGCCACGCTGCTCACGCGCTGGCTGCCCACCTGGAACACTTTTTTGGTCTTCTGCTGGGCGGCGATCACCTGGTGGCCTTCTTCGATCTGCTGCACCATCGGTTTTTCGCAGTACACGTGCTTGCCCTTTTCCATGGAGGCAATGGCGATCGTGTCGTGCCAATGGTCCGGCGTGGCGATCACCACGGCGTCTATATCTTTTCTTTCCAGTATCTCCCGGTAATCGCGGGTGGTAAAGATCTGGCTGCCGTAAACGGATTTCGCTTTTTCGAGATGGCCGTCGTACAGGTCGGCCACAGCCACGAGCTCTACGCCCGGGACTTTCAAAGCGGTGTTCACGTCACCGAAGCCCATGATGCCCATGCCGATGCCGGCGATGCGGATCTTGTCGTTCGGGCTGATGCGTTTTTCGGGTTGCAGGATAATGGCCGGGTCTGCCGCCAGGCCGCTGAGGGGCGCTGCGCCCAGCAATGCTGCGGTGCTGCCCAGTTGCTTGATGAATTTGCGACGGGAATTTGTAGACATATGCTCAAGATAATAAAGCAGGGGCGAAAATGCAACGGGGTTTGTATGAGCGGAGGGATATGGCTGCCAATCCCTTGCCGGGACTGTTTTAGCAGGCGGCCGGCTGAGATGAAAGGTAAAATGTAAAGCGCACACTAACTGTATTAAAACAACAAAGCCGGCCAAACGGCCGGCTTTGTTTACTTATAGTCTTGTGATACAAATTATGTTTTAGAAGTGAACCCTGCGCCGATGAACTCGCGGTTGAGGCGGGCGATGTTCGAGATGGAGATGCCTTTGGGGCATTCCGCTTCGCAGGCGCCGGTGTTGGTGCAGCTGCCGAAGCCTTCTTTGTCCATCTGCGCCACCATGTCTTCAGCGCGTTTTTTGTGCTCGGGCAGGCCCTGCGGCAGCAATGAGAGCTGCGACACTTTTGCGGAAGTGAACAGCATCGCGGAAGAGTTCTTACAGGCGGCTACGCAGGCGCCGCAGCCGATACAGGCAGCAGCGGCAAACGCGGCGTCTGCATCTGTTTTATCGATGGGAATAGCGTTGGCGTCTACGGCGTTACCAGTGTTCACGGAAATGAAACCGCCGGCCTGGATGATGCGGTCAAAGGAGCTGCGGTCTACCGCGAGGTCTTTGATCACCGGGAAGGCCTTGGCCCTCCAGGGCTCTACCACGATGGTATCTCCATCATTGTAAGCGCGCATGTGCAGCTGGCAGGTGGTTGTTTCGTGCCAGGGGCCGTGTGCACGGCCATTTATATACATGGAGCAAGCGCCACAGATGCCTTCGCGGCAATCGTGGTCAAATGCGATCGGGTCTTTGCCTTCGTTGATCAAACGCTCATTGAGTACGTCGAACATCTCGAGGAACGACATGTCGGAAGATATATCGGAAACCTGGTAGGTTTCGAAACCTCCTTTGTCCTGCGAGTTCTGTTGGCGCCAAACTTTTAATGTGAGCTTCATAATTTTAGATTTATATGTCCCTTATCAACTTATTTGTAGCTACGCTGCGTAGGATGAACGATCTCGAACGTAAGCGGTTCCTTATGCAGTTCGGAACTGCTCGGCCCTTTGTATTCCCAGGCCGCCACGTAAGAGAATTCTTCGTCGATACGCTGCGCTTCACCGTCCTTGTCCTGTGACTCTTCACGGAAGTGGCCGCCGCAGGATTCCCTTCTGTTCAGCGCGTCTTTGCACATCAGTTCGCCCAGCTCCAGGAAGTCCGCCACGCGGCCGGCTTTCTCCAGCTCGGGGTTGAACTCGTTCTGTTTACCGGGGATGCGCACGTCTTTCCAGAATTCTTCCCTTAAAGCCTGTATCTCCTGGATGGCTTCCTGGAGGCCTTTTTCGTTCCGGGCCATGCCGCACTTGTCCCACATGATCTTGCCGAGGGCTTTGTGGAAGTGGTCTACGGAATGTTTGCCTTTGATGTTCATCAGCCTGTCCAGCTGGTCCTGCACGGCTTTTTCCGCCGCTACGAAAGCAGGATCGTCCAGGGGAACGGGTTTGGTGTGGATCTCGTCTGCCAGGTAGTTGCCGATGGTGTAGGGGATCACGAAGTAGCCGTCTGCCAGGCCCTGCATCAGCGCGGAAGCGCCGAGGCGGTTGGCGCCGTGGTCGGAGAAGTTGGCTTCGCCGAGGGCGTACAGGCCGGGTACGGTGGTCATCAGCTCATAGTCCACCCACAGGCCGCCCATGGTGTAGTGCACCGCGGGGTAAATGCGCATCGGGGTTTCGTATGGGTTTTCGCCGGTGATCTTGGCGTACATATCGAAGAGGTTGCCGTATTTTTCTTTCACCACTTCTTTACCCATGGCGATGATCTCTTCTTTGCCGGCGTGGTCCTGGCCTTTTTTGCTGGCCTCGATCTTACCATAGCGCATGATCGCGTCCGCATAATCGAGGTATACGGCCATTTTGGAAGCGCCTACGCCGTAGCCGGCGTCGCATCTTTCCTTGGCCGCGCGGGAAGCCACGTCGCGGGGAACGAGGTTACCGAAGGCGGGGTATCTTCTTTCGAGGTAATAATCCCTTTCTTCTTCGGGTATGTCGGTAGCCTTGCGGTTATCGTCTTTCTTTTTGGGTACCCAGATTCGGCCGTCGTTGCGGAGCGATTCGGACATGAGCGTGAGTTTGCTCTGGTGGTCGCCGGAAACGGGGATGCAGGTGGGGTGGATCTGCGTAAAGCAGGGGTTGCCGAAGAAAGCGCCCTGTTTGTGGGCTTTCCAGGCTGCAGTTACGTTGGAGCCCATGGCGTTGGTGGAGAGGAAGAACACGTTGCCGTAGCCGCCGCTGCAGATGAGCACGGCGTGGCCGAAGTGCCTTTCGAGCTTGCCGCTGACGAGGTCGCGGGCAATGATGCCGCGCGCTTTGCCGTCGATCTTCACGATGTCCAGCATTTCGTGGCGGTTGTACATCTTCACGTTGCCGAGGGAAACCTGGCGCTGGAGGGCTGAATAGGCCCCCAGCAGCAATTGCTGGCCGGTTTGGCCGGCAGCGTAGAATGTACGTTGTACCTGTGTACCGCCGAATGAACGGTTGCTTAGCAGGCCGCCATACTCGCGGGCAAAGGGAACGCCCTGTGCCACGCACTGGTCGATGATGGCGCCGCTCACTTCGGCAAGACGGTAAACGTTGCCTTCGCGCGCGCGGTAGTCGCCGCCTTTAACGGTATCGTAGAAGAGACGGAACACGGAGTCGCCGTCGTTCTGGTAGTTCTTTGCGGCGTTGATACCACCCTGTGCAGCGATGGAGTGCGCGCGGCGGGCGCTATCCTGAAAACAAAACGCTTTCACTTTGTAGCCCAGTTCACCGAGTGAAGCGGCCGCGGAGGCGCCGGCGAGGCCGGTCCCTATCACGATCACTTCCAGCTTCCGTTTGTTGGCCGGGTTCACCAGCTTTACGGTGCTTTTATATTTGCTCCACTTTTGTTCGATGGGGCCGGCAGGAATCTTTGCGTTCAACATATATCCTTGCTTTATCAGATTTGTTTAATGTAAATAACAACCGGTATCACAGCAAAACCAACAGGAATGATGATCCCGAAGAACCATACCCCGATAAAGCTGATCAGCCCGTTGTACTTCGGGTGGTTGAGGCCGAACGTCTGGCAGGCGCTCTTGAAGCCGTGGATGAGGTGGAACGAAAGCGCCACCATACCAAGCACGTAAAGCGCTACGATCCAGAGTTCCCTGAATGCGAACCATACTACTTCGTACAGGTTGCCTACTTCGGTAACGGCGCCGTAGCTGACCTTGCCGATCTCACCGTAGTGCATGGCCCACCAGAACTGGGAGAGGTGAATAACGATAAAAATGAAGAGAACGCTGCCCATGATGGCCATCTGCCGGCTGAACCAGGAGGATGTTTTGTTGCCGGGATGCACCGCGTATTTGACAGGACGGGCTGCCCTGTTCCGGAAAGTGAGCTGGAGAGCGATTACCAGGTGGATGAGGATCACGATTTTTAACCCCCAGGCGATGAACTGGATCAGGCCGTTGTGCCCCATGAAGGCGGCATACGTGTTAAAAGCCTCGCCCCCGTCCTCTTTCAGTAATGCAAGGTTACCGGCCAGGTGCACAATGACGAATGAGCACAGGAACAGACCGGTAGCGCCTACCAGCAATTTTTTACCAATGGAGGTATTAAAGAATTGCGACCATTTCATAAGATACGTTCTAAGCTTCCTTTAGTAT
>CBFHAF010000441.1:0-4717 GCA_965653435.1 uncultured Chitinophaga sp. | reverse complement strand
TTTTTTTGTGTGGACACCTAACGCGCCAGCCCGAGGATGATATCGTTGGTTAGCTGTTTGGTGAGGTAACCTGACACGAAATCGAAGCTGCTCACCCGCTGGCGGTCCCTTTCGTCGATGGAAGAAGTCAGCACATAAACTTTCACAGGTTTGGGCAGCGTGCCGCGTATGGAAGAGAAAGCTTCCAGGAATTCCCAGCCGTCCATCACGGGCATGTTCAGGTCCAGCAGGATAATATCCGGCAGGGATTCCGGTTCCGCGATATTCAGGCGGATGTGGTCCAGTACGTCCTGCGCATCGGAGAATTTTTTTACGTCGTTGGTAACCCGTAACCGGTCCAGCATGATCTCGGTGATCTGCTGGTGTATAGGGTCGTCGTCTACTATAAAGATCGAACTTAGCGGCTTCATAGATTAGCTATTCGGGGCTGAAGGTAATGATAAATTTGGTTCCTGCGCCAGGCTGGCTCTCAGCGTGAATGCTTCCACCCATCGCTTCGATCTGGCTTTTTGTTATAAATAGTCCTATTCCTTTGGCATCCTTGTTCTTATGAAACGTTTTCCTGAACCCGAAAAGTTTTGCGCCGTACCGTTCCATGTCTATCCCCATCCCGTTATCTTCCGCCGTAAGCATCACTCCGCCGTCTACCAGCCGGCTTTGCAGCACCAGCCTCGGCTTCCTGCCCGTGGCCCTGTATTTGATCGCATTGGTGAGCAGGTTCTGCAATATGCTGTCCAGGTAAATGCGCGGGTACTCAATGTACGGCGCTTCACTGAAATCTGTGATCAGTTCTATGCCGCTGGTCTCGATATCCACGAACAGGATGTCCTTCACTTTCTGCAAACGCTCTGAAAACACCAGCCGTTCCCGTTCCACGTTCAGGTCTTTCCTGATCTGCACCACTTCGATGAGGTCGTTCAGCGTTTCGTCTATGTTCCGGATCACTTCCTGGAACATGCCGCGGTACAGCTCTTTTTCCTGCTCGCCGTCCGCATCGTTCATGATCTGCATCAGCGCCTTCAGGTTGGCGATGGGCGCCCGCAGGTTGTGGGAGGTGATGTGCGCGAAGTCTTCCAGCTGCTTGTTCTGGTTCACCAGGTATTTGTTGAGCGAGGAAAGCTGTTCATTGGCCTTCCGCAGTTCCCGCTGCATCTTTTTACTGTCCGTGATATTGCGGGTGAAGATGGAGATGTTCCCGTCCTGCATGGGCGCCAGCAGGAACTCGTACCATTTGTCCGTAGCGGGCAGGTAATTGGAAAAGGAAACCGGGGCCTGCAGGGCCATGCACTGCTGCACGCGGGCGTGGAAAGTGGAGCCTACGAGGGTGGGGAACACTTCAAAGATGTTCCGCCCGATCACTTTCCCGTGATCCACGATCTCCTGCGCTTTGCGGTTGATGAAGTTCACTTTCCCGTCTTTATCCATCACGGCATAGCCCATGTCTATCGTGTCAAAGAAAAGCCGCATCAGCTCGGCGTTGCGCGTCAGCTGGTTGCGTATCTTGAATTGTTCCGTCACATCCTGTATCACGCCGTAGATGCGCACGATCCGGCCGTTGCGGTATTCCGGCTTGCCGATGATGCGGCATTGCAGCACGTTGTTCCGCGCGGTGTGCACGGTGATCTGCAGGTCGAAGGCCTTGCCCCGCTGCATGCAGGCGCTCACGGCCAGATCCACCCGGCTGCGGGATTCTTCCGTGAAAAAGGACATGGCCTTTTCATACGTCATATGCGTAAAAGGCGGCAGCTCGTGGATCTTGTAGGTCTGGGCGCCCCAGCGCATCTGCCGGGTGGTCATGTCCACCTCCCAGCCGCCTATCTTGCCGATCTCGCCGGTCTGTATCAGGAATTCGTGCGTTTTGGTGCTTTCCAGCTCCCGGCGTTTTTTCTCCGTGATATCATTCACCAGCGCCACCACGATCTGGTCTTTGTCCACCGGGTCTTCCACCGGGAACATGGTAAGGTCCAGGAATATTTCGCGGTCCGATCTGCCGCCGTTGCTGTGCACCTGGAACTCCAGTTTCTTTTCCAGCCTGAGCATTTTGCCTTTCTGCAGCACCTGCAAAAAAAGCTTGTCCAGCTCGAAGAGCCGGGCAAACGGGTCCTGGATGAGGTTGCTGTCCGGCTGTTCTTCCAGGCCGGAGCCGGCAAAGAAGCGCCGCTGCGTCTGGTTCACCCGGCGGATGAACCCGAAGCTGTCGAACTGTATATACCCCATGGGCAGGTGCTCCACGATGGTGTACAGCAGGCGCTCGCTTTTTTCGAGGCTGAGCACGGCCAGTTTCTTTTCGGTGATCTCGCTGAGGATGATGAACAGGTAAGCGATCTTCCCTTCGAGGTCCAGCACGGGGAAACCCGTTACATCGTAATACTGCGGCTGGATGCGGGTCACGTTGCCGTCGTGCTCTTCGGTGTATCGCAGGAGCATTTCCTTTTTGACGGGGCCTTTGCGCTGCTTCACTTCATCGAGGAGGGCGGTAAGGCCGGTGCGGCGGTTGAACTCGTCACTGAACACATTGTAAGGGCCCTGGCTGGCCGGGTGGTCTTCGCCGAGGATCTGCCTTTGGGCGGTGTTCATATTGCGGTGCCAGCCGTCCGGCGTAAATTCCTGGAGGCCGACGGGCAGGTTTTCCAGCACGCTGCGGAAAAAACGTTCGTTGCGGCGGGCTTCGCTTTCCTGTTCCACGTTGCGGACCACCATCATCACCTGCACCGTATGGTTGTTATCGCTGTAAAGGGGGGTGTAGCTGATCTTGAAATGAACGGGGGGCTTGCCGAAGGGCACGACGTAGCTGAAGCGTTCGCCGCCGAGGGCGCGCTGCCAGTGCTCGATCGCGTCGTCTTTAATGTGCGGAGCGGCATCACAAAGGCGCAACATACTGTCCCCTGCCCTGAGCGTTACAGCCAGGTGTTTCTCATTCTCCTCAACAAAGGCACTGTTCATGACAACCAGCCGCAATTGTGCGTCAAACACCGCTACGGGGTCCGGCAGAGCCTCCACTACCTGGCTCAGCAGGGCAATGTTCATGGAATTGTTCAATTTGGCATAGGCGGTTGGGATAGGCCAAATGTAGGGATTATATTATACAAATTCATGCTATTAATATGTGATAAAGGCAGTTATAATGTGTTTTCAAAAAATTCACAGGGGGTTTCCACGGTGGGCTCCTTACTTTTAAATATCTTTGGGCAGGAAACAATAGTTCCTATTTTACGTTAAACTATAGCAGATTAATATTCAAACAGCAGGATGAAAGTTTTAATTATCATGGGCTCTGAAAGCGATAAGCCTGTAATGCAGGAATCGCAGAATTATCTCCAGTATTTTGGCATTGAAAGTGAAATGATCGTGGCATCGGCCCACCGGAATCCGGACAAGGTGCGCGAAATAGTTATCAATGCCCAGCCACAAGGCTATGGTGTGATTATTGCAGCAGCTGGTATGGCGGCAGCCTTGCCGGGTGTGGTATCTGCGTATACCTCCCTCCCGGTACTGGGTGTTCCGCTGGATGGCGGCCTGCCCGGCGGCGTGGACGCCCTGTATTCCATCGTGCAGATGCCCGCGGGGCTGCCGGTAGGCACCCTGGCGGTAGGTAAAGCAGGTGCGAGGAATGCGGCAGTATTGGCGGCAAGGATCATTGCCCTGAGCGACAAAAAAACAGCCGAACGCGTAGAAGCGTTCAAACAGAACGGATACCGGGTCTAGCTCAGTTATTGCGGGATGCGCCGGCCCCATGGCTTGCGCATCCTGTTCTTCCAGTCCAGATCCGAAATGCAGACATCTAAATTGAACCGCACTTGACAGAATCGATCATTAACCTGGACAGCGTAAATCCCATTGAGTTTTTCGGAGTGAACAACGGAAAGCTGGACTTATTAAAAAAGAAGTTCCCCTTATTGAAGATCCTTAGCCGCGGTACGCAGCTCAAACTGTCCGGCGCGCCGGAAGAAGTGGCCACCGCGAAGGAAAAGATCGGGCAGATCGTGAGCTACCTTGAACGTAACGGGCACCTGAGCGAAAATTATTTCGAGCAGATACTGGGCGAAGAGGAAGGCACCGGCATCGATCATTTTAAGGACCGGAACCCTAACGAAGTGCTGGTATTCGGCCCCAACGGGCGCACGATCCGCGCGAAGACCGCCAACCAGAAGAAAATGGTGGCGCTGGCAGACAAGAACGACATCGTGTTTGCCATCGGCCCGGCGGGTACCGGGAAAACCTATACTGCTGTTGCCCTCGCGGTAAGAGCGCTGAAGAACAAGGCGGTACGCAAGATCATCCTCACCCGCCCTGCCGTGGAAGCAGGGGAAAGCCTGGGGTTCCTGCCGGGCGACCTGAAGGAAAAGATCGACCCATACCTGCGCCCGCTGTATGATGCGCTGGACGATATGATCCCGCCCGACAAGCTCAGTTATTTCATGACCAACAGAATCATCGAGATCGCTCCCCTGGCCTACATGCGCGGCCGTACGCTGGACAATGCCTTTATCCTCCTCGATGAAGCGCAGAACTCTACGGACCTCCAGATGAAAATGTTCCTTACCCGTATCGGTTCCTCCGCCAAGGCGATCATCACGGGCGACCTTACCCAGATAGACCTTCCCAAGAACCAGAAAAGCGGTCTTGGCAGGGCTACCCGCATCCTCCGCAATATAGACGGTATCGGGTACCTCGAACTGGATGAGGAAGACGTGGTTCGTCACAGGCTGGTGAAAGC
>CBFHAF010000440.1:0-4735 GCA_965653435.1 uncultured Chitinophaga sp. | reverse complement strand
GGATTCCATGCTTAAGGCCGTGTTCGACCAGAGCCAGTACCTGAAAACGTCTAATTGATTGGTGTAAAGTTTAAAACGAAGAAAAATGAAAAGTATCAAAGCAATCATACTTGTACTGATCGGTTCGCTGGGCGCGGGCAGCGCTTTCGCGCAAAGCAGGCCGCCGGTATCCGTGAACCTCAACTACTCCATTGCACAGCCGCTGGGCTCCCTCAGCGACTATGCCAAAAATACCAGCTTCCGCGGCTGGACCCTCGGGTTCCAGTACGCGCTGAACGACCGCCTGAGCCTTGGCCTCAAAACAGGCTTCAGCGATTTCTATGAAAGAGTGCCCCGCGCCGTGTATCCCGGTAAAGGAGAAGATGTGAGCGCCGTGCAAACGCGCACGCTGCAGACCATTCCCATCCTTGCAACCGTACAGTATACACTGGCTTCCCCCGAAGCGAAAGTGATCCCTTACGCGGGCCTGGGCGTGGGTACGGCTAATATGAACTATGAAAAATACTGGGGCGAGTTCGTGGAGCAGGAAAATAAATGGGCCTTCCAGGTGAGCCCGGAACTGGGCATCAACGTGCCTTTCGGAAAATACTCGCCTTTTATGCTGAACGCCAACGTGCAGTATAACTATGCGCCATTTAAAGTGAACGAGATCTCAAATTTCAATTCAATACAAGCAAACATTGGAGTGAAGTTCCATATCCAGTAACCACAATTTAACGGAACATGTGAGAGTGAGGGGCTGCTATAGGGCAGCCCCATTTTTTTACCGTTGCTCAAAAAAGCCTTCGGAATATTTTTCCCGCACCTGCCCGTCCGCATCCTTGTAGATGTAGAACGCGCCAAGGTTCAGCCGGGGGTGGCTGCGGATGAATTCAAGCCCTTTGTCCACACCGAGCAGGATGAGCGCGTTATCATAAGCGTCTGCCGTAATAGCATCGGGCGCGGTAACGGTTACGGTGATAATGTTGTTATGAATGGCTTCGCCGGTGCGTGGGTTGATGGTGTGCGCGAAGCGGGTGCCGCCTTCGTCAAAGAAGCGCTGGTAATTGCCGCTGGTAGCCACCGCGCCGTTGGTCATCATCAGCATCTTTTGCGGCCCGCTGCTTCCTTGCAGCCTTTCGATGCCCACGCTCCAGGGTTTCCCGTGCTCATTGTTCCCCAGCGCAACAAGCTCGCCGCCCACGTCTACGAGGTAATTGGAAACACCGCGGGAGAGCAGGAATTTGGCGATCACGTCGGAGGTGTAGCCCTGTGCGATGCCATTACAGTCTATTTCCACGCCAGGTTGTTTTTTGAGCAGGTACCGTGAGCGGAGGGTGAGGTTCTGGTAATCCACATGCCGCAGTGTGCGCCGGATGGCATCTTCGGAGGGCTTACCGTTGTTATGCCGTTCCACGCCGAAGCCCCAGAGGTCCACCAGCGGTTTCACGGTGATGTCGAACAATCCGCCGGTAACGCGGGAAACTTCCTGCGCTTTTTTTACCACCACGCGCATATGATCATCCATCATTATCTTATCGCCCTTGTTGAAACGGTTGATCAGCGAGCTGGGAACGTATAGGGAAAGGGAGCGGTCTATCTGCCGCAAAATGGCTTCTATATCGGGTTGCAGCGAAACAGTGTCGCGCCCCAGGTATTTCACGACGTAATAAGTGCCCTGCGCCTTGCCGGAAATGGTAACGGCCTTTTGCGCGGAGGCACTAACGGTAAAGCATATACTCAACAGCAATAAAAACCCCTTCATAGGTACAAGTTAATAAATCGTCAGGAAAATGCATTCTGCCCGGTGATGTCCATGCCGGTGATGAGGAGATGTATTTCGTGGGTGCCTTCGTAGGTTATAACACTTTCGAGGTTCATCATATGCCGCATGATGGGGTATTCGCCGGAGATGCCCATGGCGCCTAAGATCTGCCGGGCTTCCCGCGCAATGTGGGTAGCGGTTTCGCAGGCGTTGCGTTTGGCCATGGATATCTGCTCGGGCGTGGCGTTATCTTCATTCCTGAGCACGCCCAGCCGCCAGTTGAGCAGCTGTGCCTTGGTAATGTCGGTGATCATTTCCGCCAGTTTTTTCTGTATCAGCTGGAACCCGGCGATCGGCCTGCCGAACTGCACCCGTTCTTTTGCGTAGCGGAGGGCGGTATCGTAGCAGTCCATAGCCGCGCCGATGGCGCCCCAGGCAATGCCGTAGCGGGCGCTGGAAAGGCAGGAGAGGGGCGCCTTAAGGCCGGAGGCCAGCGGCAGGATGTTGCTTTTCGGCACCCGCACGTTGTCCATCACCAGTTCGCCGGTGGCGCTGGCGCGCAGGCTCCATTTATTGTGGGTCTCCGGCGTGGAAAAGCCTTCCATGCCCCGCTCCACGATCACCCCACGTATTTTTCCTTCCGGGTCTTTGGCCCAAACAAGGGCGATATCGGCAAAGGGCGCGTTGGATATCCACATTTTGGCGCCGTTGAGCAGGATGTGGTCGCCGTCGTCGTCGAAATAAGTGAGCATGCCGGCGGGATTGGAGCCGAAATCGGGCTCGGTGAGCCCGAAGCATCCCATGATCTCCCCTGTAGCCATTTTGGGCAGGAAACGGGCTTTCTGCTCTTCGCTGCCGTAAGTGAAGATCGGGTGCATCACGAGGGAGCCCTGTACGGACGCGGTGGAACGTATCCCGCTGTCGCCCCGTTCCAGCTCCTGCATCATAAGGCCGTAGGAGATATAATCCAGCCCGCCGCCGCCGTATTCAGCCGGGATGGTGGGGCCGAAGCAGCCCTGCTCTCCCAGGCCGCGCAGGATGTGGGTGGGAAAGGCCGCGCGCTGGCAATAATCATCTATCACGGGGGTAACGGCTTTTTTTACCCATTCGCGCACCGAGGCGCGCACGAGTTGATGTTCTTCGGTAAGCAGTTCGTCCAGTTGATAATAGTCGGGCGATTGAAACAGGTCCTGGTGCATGGGCAACGATTTTGTGTCTGCTCCTAATTTACGGAATTACACCAAAGTTGCTACCTTAGGAACAGCAAATCTGATGTGTATGGCCAAACTGATGCCTGTCTTCCTGCTGGCGGTGTTCCTGACCTTCGTGATCGCCACTTTTTCTTCCAGAACATTGCGGTTCAAATCAGCTGAAAATAAACCCGTTGCCGGGATAGATGCGGCGCGGCAGGTGGAAGTGAAAAAGTACTGGATGGTATTCCTGGAAACCGGCCCCCATCATTCGCAGGACGCAGCTGCAAGGGCGCTGATCCAGGAGAAACACATGGTAGGCATCAGGAAAATGGCCGCGGACGGGAAGTTGCTGGCAGCAGGGCCCTTCGGCGGCGGCGACAGCCTCCGCGGGATCTTTATCATGGATTGTAAAGACAGCCTGGAAGCCGTTTCTCTCATTAATGCTGATACCGCCGTGGTCACGGGGCGATTAAAATACACGATCAAACCCTGGTGGACGGTGAAGAACTGCCTGTTCAGGTAAGGGAAACAGCTTTACCGCTTTTCCTCCCGCATAAAAAGAGCGCCCTGCCAGGCAGGGCGCTCCGGGATCATCCGGTTTTTTTCTTACAGGTATCCCGCCCTTTCTTTCTGCATCATCTGTGCGGCGGCAAGTGCATCGTCCGCGAATTTTTCGTCATTTCCCGCATAGATCACGGCGCGGCTGGCATTTACGAGCAGCCCCACCTCTTTGTTCATCCCTTTTTCGGAAATGTCTTTAAGGCTGCCCCCCTGTGCGCCCACACCGGGTACGAGGAAAAAATGATCCGGGAGTATTTTCCGGATATCAGCCACAGCGCTGGCCTGCGTGGCCCCTACCACGAACATCATATTGTCGGGCGTGCCCCAGGAAGCGCAGGTTTTCATCACTTTTTCATACAATTTTTCATTTTGCATGTCCAGCTTCTGGAAATCGTTGCTGCCCTCATTGGAAGTGAGCCCCAGCACGATCGCCCATTTCTCGGGGAATTCCAGGAAGGGCTGCACGCTGTCGTGCCCCATGTAAGGCGCCACCGTCACGGAGTCGAACCCGTATGTTTCGTAAAAGGTCCTGGCGTAATAGGAAGAAGTATTGCCGATATCGCCGCGTTTGGCGTCTGCAATGGTGAATATTTCTTTCGGGATATATTCCACGGTGCGCTGGAGGCTTTCCCAGCCGCGGATGCCCTGGCATTCGTAAAATGCCGTATTGATCTTGTAAGCAACGCAAAGGTCTTTCGTAGCGTCAATGATGGCCTTGTTGAAGGCAAACATCGGGTCGGGGTGGGAAAGCAGGTGTTTGGGGATCTTGTGAATGTCCGTGTCCAGTCCGATACATAGGTAAGACCGCCTGTCCCTGATAAGCTGCACCAATTCCTGTCTGTTCATAGTGTGATTTGCAATTAGCAGCGAATTTCCGGCATTTTTAGCAATTCCCCATTTTGATTTTCCGATTTAAGTGCTTATTTTTTGAGCCGCCACGGTATAGAAAAACTAGAATTCCATGAAATTATCCGCATTGTTTTACTTATTATTCGCTGCTGCATTGCCTTGCATGCAATCGAATGCACAGGGAGTGAAGCTCCCGCAGATCGGCGTAGCCACTTCTTTCGACAACGACAGCCTGCTGAGCAGCGCCGGTTATGTTTATATCGAGGAGTCCGCCCGCAAGCTGCTGGCCCCTGCCGTGCCCGATTCCACCTACCGCTGCCAGCTGGCCCGGCTGAAAAGCATGAAGCTGGAAGTGCGTTCCTGCAACCTTTTCCTCGCCAATTACGAT
>CBFHAF010000439.1:0-4738 GCA_965653435.1 uncultured Chitinophaga sp. | reverse complement strand
TGTCTGTTTATACAAATAATTAATACAAAACCGGGGGTTTTGTTCAGTTTTCAAGATGTTCCATGCGTTCTGCATCGCTCCACATCTCTTCCAGATTATAGAATTTGCGGGTTTCGGGTATGAAAATGTGCACCACGATGTTCACATAGTCCACCAGGATCCACTGCTGGGCTGTGAAACCTTCATGTTTGTACGGCGTTTCGTCCGTGCTTTTCTTCACTTCCTCCTCCACAAAGTCCGCAATCGCCTTAACTTGATTGTTGGAATTGGCCTCACAAATGATAAAGAAGTCAGCTACCGCTTCAGGGATCTTGCGCAGATCAAGGGAAACGACATTCTCCCCTTTTTTCTCCTGTATGGCCTTTATGATAGTGGTAAATATCTTACTGTTCCTGTTAATGCGTGTTACCGCCTTTTTCCTGGTATTCAGAATGGTTAAGGGTGCCAATAAAATGCTGTTTTTGTTAAAAATAAACTTTAATCTTCAAAATTACTAAACCGGCGTCAAAATATAACACCAGCCGCGTACTTAGGTAGACGAACGAGCCGGTAAAAAATTGTTAAAATGTTTTACTTTGCTTTTTTCAAGTAAAACAGGCTTTGTGATAGGTCACCCATTTCACGTGCTGGCCACTGTAGACAGCACCAATAACTATGCCATGGGACAGGTGAATGCCGGGCCTGTGGCAGACGGAAGCACCTGGTTTGCCATGGAGCAAACCGCCGGAAAAGGGCAGCGCGGCAAACAATGGCTCTCCGCCCCCGGGGAGAACATCATGCTCACCACCGTGCTGCAACCCGCCCTCACATTGAATCAGCAGTTTATGCTCAGCGTAGCGGTATCCCTAGGCGCCTTTGATTTCTTCAGCAAATACGCCGGGGAAGAGACCCGCATCAAGTGGAGCAACGACATCTACTGGCGTGACAGAAAGGCAGGAGGGATACTGATAGAGAACGTTTTACGCGGTAGCGTCTGGCAATATGCCATCACGGGCATGGGGATCAACATCAACACCCCGAAATTCCCGGAACACCTCGTTAACCCCGTTTCCCTGCGGCAGATCACCGGCAGGAACTGGGACAGCCTCGAGCTGGCCTATGACCTATGCCGTAGCCTCGAAGAACGCTACAGCCGTTTGCACCCCGCCATATTCGACCAGATGCTGACGGAATACAAAGAACATCTTTACCGCATTCACGAGCCGGCCCTGTACAGGATCAACGGCGAGATCTTCCGGGGAACTATTCATGATGTGCTGCCGGACGGGCGGCTATGCCTCGAAAAAGGAAAAGAAATGCTGGAGCTGGGATTCGGCGAGGTGGAATTCATCTTTACTGATTGAGCTGAAAAGCGCACTGGCATTGCTGTTAGGAAGATGAAACGAAAAAAGCCAGTTTAACAACTGGCTTTTGGAGAAGTGGAATTTGTAAAGACAATATTCGATCGGCTTCTCCAAAAACGCCAGTCACGGGAATGAACCCCTGATTTTGGTCAATAAATGGAGGCATACAAGATGTATATTCTTTTTTGACCTGCCAAATATAAAAATGCAACAACCGTTGCAATTATCCGCAAAACTGCGCTGGCACTGCATTCCAAAAATGCATTGAATTTTGCAATTTCCCGTTTGAATCATGCAACTGCCGTCATTTGCCCCCTCCGTACATTTGTATCCATAAATCCTAATTACAATGCAATACAGAACTTTAGGCAAATCAGGAGAGAAAGTTTCAGCCATCGGGCTGGGCTGCATGGGCATGGCCTTCGCATACGGACAGCGGGACGACCAGGAGTCGCAAGCCACGCTGGAGCTGGCGCTGGACCTGGGTATCAACTTCTGGGACACAGCAGACATGTACGGCCAGGGATACAATGAAGAACAACTGTCCAAAGTGCTGGCCACCCGCAGGAAAGATGTGTTTCTCGCCACCAAATTCGGTTTCCGTTTTAATGAAGACGGCAGCACCTGGTTCGACGGCTCGCCCGAATATCTCAAAAAAGCCTGCGATGCAAGCCTGAAGCGGCTTGGCGTAGACGTTATCGACCTTTATTATTCTCACCGTGTAGACGATAAAGTGCCCATCGAAGAAACCGTGGGCGCTATGGCCGACCTCGTGAAAGCAGGTAAAGTGCGCTACCTTGGCCTGTCTGAGGCTTCCGCTGCTTCGCTCCGCAAAGCCAGCGCAGTACACCCCATAACCGCGCTGCAAAGCGAATATTCCCTTTTCGTCCGCGACATTGAAAAGGAGATCCTTCCCACCGCCCGCGAACTCGGCATCGGCATCGTACCTTACAGCCCGCTGGGCAGGGGCGCGCTCACGAATACGCTGAGAGACATCAGCAGCCTGGACCCCACCGATTTCCGCCGCAACCTTCCCCGGTTCCAGCAGGAAGCGTTTGAGCAGAACCTCCGCATCGTGAATGCGCTGGAAGAAGTGGCGAACAGCAAAGGCTGCACACTGGCCCAGCTGGCGCTTGCCTGGCTGCTGGCGCAGGGAGACGATATCGTGCCCATCCCCGGCACCAAACGCAGGAAATACCTGCAGGAGAATGCGGGAGCGGTGGATGTGAAGCTTGGCAACGAAGACCTCAATGCCATCAATTCACTGATGGCCGGCTACCAGATAAGTGGAGAACGGTATAGCGAAGGCGCGATGAAGCTGGTGAACCGCTGATCAGTTCTGCATAAACAAAAAGGAAGGCCCGTAAAAGCCTTCCTTTTTTATTTCTTGTTGTGCGATAATATTATGAAACCTTATAGCCCCAATCCCGCAGCCACTTCAGCACCTTTTCCTTGTAATCCCCCTGTATCAGTATCTGCCAGTCTTTCACGCTGCCGCCTGTGCCACATTTTGTTTTCAGTTCCTTGCCCAGTTTTTCCAGGTCTTCTTCTTTGCCGATGAAGCCGTCTATCACCGTTACCGTTTTACCGGCGCGCTGCTTGGTATCCAGCTTTACTTTCAGGCGCTGTTCAGCCGGTGCAGGGGTTTCCTGTTCCTGCTGCTCTTCTTCCTGGTATTGATAATCCGGGTTGGTGGAGTATACGATGCCGTTGCCGGGATTTTTTTTCTTGCTCATGACCGTAAGTTTTAAGCCTCTCCGGGAACGATGATCTGCAAAGCGCCCGGGGCGATACGAAAATACACAGTTTTACCATTTGTAAGCGGCACCGCGTCCCCGTCTACCTGGAGGCTGCTGAGGTCCGGGCTGCTTACTGTTATTTCTTTGCCGGTGAAATGTTTCATGAAACGGCTGCGGTGGATGGTGCCGCGCAACGAATGCAGGCTCACCGGCAGCAGGTGCCAGAACCTTACCGGCGGCATCAGGCACACGTCCAGCAGGCCGTCGAACACGCTGGCCTGCGGCGCCAGCTTGAATTCGTAACCAAACTGGTTGCCGTTGGCCACCGTCATGAGGAATGCCTTCTCATTACTTTCCACGCCATCCGTATTAATGGAATAATGCGCGGGATCATACCCGGAAAAGCCGCCGATCACCAGCCGCGCATAATTGATCAATCCTCTTTTTTTGGAATGCCTGAAACGGTCCGCTATCAGCGCGTCGAAGCCTACACCGGCGTTGCTCAGGAAAAGGTGTTCGTTCGCAAAGCCTGCGTCCATAGGTTTTTTCTGGCCATCGGCCACTATCTGGAGCGCCTGCACCACATCCAGCGGGATCTTCAGCGCACGGGCCAGGCCGTTGCCGCTGCCCAGCGGTACGATGGCCAGCGCGGTGCGGGAACCAAGCAGGCCCTGTGCAATCTCATTGATAGAACCGTCGCCGCCCACGGCCACAACCGTATCCACCCCGCGTTTCACGGCTTCCCTGGCAAGGTCTGCCCCATGGCCGAGGTATTGCAGGTAGGTCACTTCCACGCTGAAGCGCTCCGCGGGCAGCTGCTGCCGGATAGCCGCACCCATCTGCTTCTCACGGTCTGTTCCGGCCTTCCGGTTAATGATGATGAGTATCTTCCTCAAGGGTTCTTATTTGTGGGGATGGATAACAGCTTTCAGGCTCAGGTCGAGGCTGACGGCGTGGTGAATGATGGCGCCGACGGATACGAAATCCACGCCTGTTTTGGCGTAGGCTTCCACGTTTTCCAGGGTGATGCCGCCGGATGCTTCGGTTTCGTACCTGCCCCTGATCAGATCGAGGGCGGGAGGGATCTGCCCGGGCGTAAAATTGTCGAGCATGATGCGGTGCACCTGGCCTACGGACAATATCTCCTGCACATCGGCGAGGCTGCGGGCCTCCACTTCAATTTTAAGGTTCAGCCCCTGCTGCGCCAGGTATGCTACCACGGCGTTCACAGCAGGTGTAATGCCGCCGCTGAAATCGATGTGGTTGTCTTTGAGCATGATCATATCGTACAGCCCGATGCGGTGATTCACGCCGCCGCCGATGCGTACGGCTTCTTTTTCGAGCATGCGGAAGTTGGGCGTGGTCTTGCGTGTATCCAGCACTTTCGTGCGGTAGCCTTTCAGTTTATCGGTATATCTGCGGGTAAGCGATGCGATGCCGCTCATGCGCTGCATACAGTTGAGCACAAGGCGTTCGGCCATCAGCAGGGTACGCACGGAGGCTTCCACTTCAAAGGCCCGTTCGCCGGCAGTCATGTCATCGCCGTCTTTTTTGAATGGTTTGAATTGCCGGCCGATCCCGCGCGCACCGAGCTGCTCGAGCGCATGGCCGTGGCCGACCTGCGCGAGGTCGATTTCTCGAGCCAGCTGCTGCTGA
>CBFHAF010000438.1:0-4740 GCA_965653435.1 uncultured Chitinophaga sp. | reverse complement strand
AGTTTACTTTCGGATTGGCAGCCTGCTGTGTATACCATGCGTCGAAAATGGCATCGGACAATGCGGGCATGGCAGAATTCCCGCCTGCATTCAGCCAGCGGAAAGATTCCTTTACGGCGTCTTTATAGGCGGTTTCCGCATCCCCCGGTATCCACCCGCGCTGCACGGCCTCGGCCTGTAAAAATTTACTTTCAATGCTGGTCATGATCCAGTCCGCCATATCCCGGCCTTTGATGATCCCTTTCGCTTCCGGCTTCACTATATCGTTGTTGCGTGAACCGCCCACAGCGGATACATATGTATTCCCCTGGTAAGGATATGCGGCACTGTTGATAAAATTGCCATACTGGTTCCCCCTGAATTCCTGCGGGCCGGGTTGCGCGAAGGGCTCCGGCGCGCCGGCCGGCAATGGCAGGTCTACTGTACTGTAGAACAACCCGAGGCGCGGATCGTTATCTCCTTTCAACAGGTTCATGGCGTAAACATTCGCGTGCGCCCAGTCGTAAGAGCCCACCTGCAGCACCGCATCGTAATCTCCTCCGCCATACTGGTTGTGATTGGAAAAACAACCGAAATAATAGGACAGGTTTTTCCCCAGCATATACCCCGGGTTCACGGACGCATCCCGCCCGCTTTCCAGGAAGCCGCTGCCTTCGCTCATGATCTTCGCGATCTCCGCGGTGATATATGCCGCACGTTCGGAACGGTTGGCCTGGTGCACCAGCAGCCGCAGCTTGAGCGTGTTGATGAATTTGAGCCAGTTGGCCTGGTCGCCATGGAACATAATATCCGCGATCGTGATCTTGAGGTTGTTGTTCACGTTCGCATTTTTAATAAGCCCGGATGCGGTATCCAGCTGGCGCATCATGGATTCATAGATCATCTTCGCATCGTCATACCGCGGCTGCAATACCCTGGCGTCAAATGCATCCGTGTATGGCATGTTGTTCACCACATCCGTAACGCGCTGGAATTGCACCACTTTCAGCACCTTTGCTATGCCGGCATAAAATGTTTGCCCCAGCTCCATAGACCGGGCTTCGAGGAAAGGCAATTCGGGACTCACCTCTCCGGAAAAGATCCCATATTCCGCGGCCGGCCTGTTATAGGTTACAAGCGAATGCCCTGCGGGAAACTGGTAATAACACCAGTAGCCCATCCAGTGTTGCAGGAAGCGCGTATTCATAGCCGCAACGCTTCGTTCCATCACCGGTGCAAGCATGAGGTCCGGCGTGGCGTCTGTATTGGTGAGGTCGCGCGGGTTATAGTTCACGTCCAGCCAGCCTTTTTTGCAACCGGCCACCAGCAGCGCCAGGCAAAGCATGTACAGGTATTTTTTATATGAACGCATCGTCATCTTTTTAAAATTTAAGTCCTACTGTAAAACCATACAATACTGTTCCGGGTAAAGTCGTATTATCGGAACTGCCGCCGGACAGGTTATTCGGCACCGATGTAAACTGGCGCTGGCCGGGGCCTTTGATCAGCCCGGGATCGCCGTTGATGTTGGACGGAGGGTAGATGGAAAAAAGGTCTCTCCCATACAGGCTGCACACTATATCTTTTAATATCCCTCTTTTGAAAGGGAACGTATACTGGAACGCTACTTCGCGCAGCTTCCAGAAAGCCCCGCTGGTAAAGCCATGCATGCTCACCTGAGAAAAGCGGGAGTATAGTTCCTGGCCGGTTGAGCTCACTACAACATCTTTGTTTTCCACATATTTCCCTGTGCCGTCGTCATACACGGAATTCGGGAATACATAACGTTCCCGGCCGTTGAGCATTGTAAGCGTATGCAAGCCGGCCCACAGATCGATGTCTGTACTGAATTTGTGATCATAGCCTCCGAGATAATCGAAGAGGACGCTTGCTGAGAAATTCTTCCAGTTAAAGTTCAGGCCAATGGAAGCCGCGTATTTCGGCAATGTTCTTCCCTGCAGGGAAAATTCTTCATAACCCTGCGCTTCCGGAAGGCCCGTTACTTTATCCACGATCACCCTGCCCCGCGGGTCGCGCACCCAGTCGCGGAAGGCAAAAGAAAATGCATGCGATCCTTCCTGTGCGTAATATTCCTGGTTGGCATCGCGCACCGGGAAGAGGCCGTTGTATATTTCCGTGAGATGCAGCACTTTGTTGTCGTTGATCGCAAAGCGCCCCTCCACCGTAAGCGCCATTTTATTCGGCAGCTGGAACAGCGGATCCAATTTCACATCGATCTCCCAGCCGTTGTTACGGAAATTGCCTGCGTTGTCGATGCTGGGATAACCGCTGAGCCACGCATTCGCTACGTTCAGGATCACGGAATTATTGCGCTGGTAATAGTAGGTGATGTCTGCGGTGAAACGGTCGTCGAGAAATGAAAAGGCCGCGCCGTATTCCTGGGAGATCACCCTCTCAGGCTTTAACAGCGGGTTGGGGTTATCCGGATAAAAGGAATATCCAAGCAGGAAGTCGCCGGTGCTGTTATTCGTATACGGGTAGCCATTCAGCAGGCCAAGCGTGCGCTCCGACTGGTAAGGCGTGATGTTCATGTTGGCGGACTGTGCGATGGATGCACGTAAACGGGCGGTGGTAAGCCATTTCCAGCTTTTCATCACCGGGAAGATGTCTGTCAGTACCGCGGAAGTGTTCGCGCCGAAGTACATATCCTGCCCGCGCGCCACCTTCGCACGTTTGGAATCCCATTCGTTACGGCCCGTCAGCTCCAGGAAAATGCGGTCTTTATAACCCAGCGTAACATTCCCGAACAACGACCAGGATCTCGACAGCACCGCGACTTCTTCCGCTGGCGTGAGATAACGGTAGAAGGCCAGGTTGTATACAGGCACCACCAGTTCCGTTCCGGCTTTAACCTGTTTATAATAATTCTCGCGGATGGTATTGCCGACGTTCGTACGGATGAGGAAATTCCCGGGATGATGAATGGTGGAAATAACAATGTCGTTGTTGACAGAGGTGCTCACATTCATATCTTCAGACACGGATGCAAGCCGGTCGTACATCTTGTTGGGATCCTGGGCAGCGAAGTCGGAAAAATAAAGCGGTTTTACAGTGCCTTTCCTGAATGCACCGGTATAATTGATACCTGGCTGTTCGCGGATGTTCAGCCAGCTGAATGGTTTTATTTCCAGCACAAGATTACCGGACACTGCGTTGGTGGTGGATTTGGAGCGGCGGTTATCGATCTCCTCGTATGGGCTGATCCCGCTCCAGTAGCGGTCGTGATGCGACCAGTGATCGTTCACATAATCTTTGTATCGCAGCAGCGGAATGAAAGTAGGCAATCCCCGTACTTTATCCGTGATGTCCGGCCCGCGGTCGTCGGTGGTGCGGGCATAGTTAACGTTCAACCTCACCTCTACCGCTCCGAAGCTGCGGCCGGTATTGAGCAGCACGGTAGACTGCTGCTGTTTGTCCTTCGGCAGCAGGCCTGTTTGCATGGCATGCCCGAGGCCAAGGTAAAAAGAGGAGCGTGCGTCTGACCCGGAGAACGACAGGTTATTGCGCACCATCTTCGCCACCTGCAGGAACTTGCGGGCGTCTTTTGTATCGCTGTAAGGCACCATCTGCATTTTTCCGTTTTCATCAGGGTAACCGATCGGCACCAGCGAGCCGTCGTATTTAGGCCCCCATCCGTATATGGACCGTGAATCGAAAATACCGTTGCCGAATTCATCCGTCAGGCCGTTGCCGGTGCCGAATGTGTGCTGCCTTCGCTGGCGGCGGTAATCCACCCGCTGAAAGGAAGTATTGTTGCGGAAATTGATGGAAGGTTTGCCCATCTGGCCTCTCTTCGTCGTAATGATGATCACGCCGTTGATGCCTTCGGGGCCGTACAAAGCTGTACCATTGGCGCCTTTCAGCACGGTGATGTTCTCAATATCCGCCGGGTTGATGTTATTGATGAAGTACATCACCTGCTGCGCAGCCGTCTGGTCTGTACCGAAGGACAGGGGCGCGCCGTTGAGAATGAACATCGGCTGGTTGTTGCTGTTCTGGCCGAAGGAGCGGATGCCGCGCACGAGAATGCGCATTTCCGGCGTCATGTCTGAGCTTTGGGTGGTGATGGTCATGCCGGATACCTTGCCGATGAGGCCCGTGAGCAGGTTGCCGGAATTGGCTTTATTGATCTCTTCCCCGCTCACTTTGGCGATGGAGTAACCCAGCTCTTTGGTGCGCTTTTCGATATTATAGGCGGTCACCTGCACTTCATTCAGCTTGATGTCTGATTTAACAAGCCGGATCACCCAGCTGCCATCGTCACGGGGCGAAACGTCTCCCGTCTTACTTTTTTTATACGGCTTGCCGTTGCGGATGCCGATCTCCGTGGGCGTATAACCAATGGCAGAGATCATTACGGTGGCTTCATCCGGAATGCCGTTCAGTGAAAAGCTTCCGTCGCCCAGCGCGGAGGTTGCCCTGGCAACGCCCCTTACCGCAACGGTTGCGCCGGGAACAGGCTTCCCTTCCATGTCCAGTACCACGCCTTTAAGATCGGCTACCGGGGGCAGCAGCTCCTTCAAAGCAGAAACTGCGTCCGCCTGCCGGAACAGCACGATGGTCTTGTTGTTGAAGCTGAAGCTGAGCGACTGCTGCCGGAGCACTTTACCGAGGAAGACGTCCAGCGGCATATCCCGCGCATCGATGGTAACCGGCTTTGCATTTTTCAGCAGGCCGATGTTGTAAAATACCACGTAACCTGTTTGTTCTTCGACAACAGAAAGCACCTTGCGCAGGTCC
>CBFHAF010000437.1:0-4753 GCA_965653435.1 uncultured Chitinophaga sp. | reverse complement strand
AAATATCATCGCTGCCTTTGCCGCCGGGGCGGTTGGAAGCAAAATACCCGCTCAGCGTATCGCTGGTAACCAGGTAAAAATCATCGTAGCTGGAATTATACGGCGTGCGCAGGTTCACAGGCGCCTCCCACTGCGTTTCCGCACCGGTGGAGGAGAACATGTCCAGCCCGCCCATCCCTGCATGGCCGTTGCTGGCAAAATACAGCGTGCCGTCGTCCCCGGTTACGGGAAACATTTCATCGTCCGCTGTATTGATCACCGCGCCGCAGTTCACCGGCTGCTGCCAGCTGCCGTCCACATTGCGTTTGCTGAACCAGATATCCGTATTCCCGAAACCGCCCGGCCTGTCTGAAATAAAATACAGCACGTTCCCGTCTGCGCTTACCGCCGCATGGCCGGTAGAAAAAGCGGCGGCATCGTTGTAGGCAAAAGGCCTCACACTGTCCTGCGTGACCTCGTACAGTTCCAGCCGCATGGTCCTCACCCGCAGCGAGCGCCGTTTGAAGCCTTCTATTTCAACGCCCGGTTTCCCCCGCTGGCTGACGGTCACAAAAGATGTTCCCTGCACGGGGCTGTAACATACCGGCCCGGTATGGAAGGCGCTCAGGTCAATGATCTTCGAAAGCCTGCCGATGTTCAGCCTTCCCGGGGAGGCTTCCGGATCGTCCAGCCGGTAGAGGCTGAAATAAGGCTCGTTGGTCTGGCGCGATACACGTTGGTTCACATAGTCCAGCCGGTTGAAATTAGAGGTGTAAATGATCCTGTCCTGCTGCCTGAAAGCGCCCCAGTCTGACAGTGTAGTGTTAATGCGGCCTTCATTCTGGACGATCACCGGAGCGGGCTGCTGCAACCATTGCCCGGCAGAGTCGCAGCCGGCGATCCGCAGCCTGATCCTTTCAGCGTCAGCGCCGGCAGCGGGATATTTTGCGTAGGAGGCTTTGGCTTCGGCATATTGCCCGTTCATCTTCTGCAAATCGCCGATGCGCATCCAGAGGCTGTCTGCCTTCGCATCTTTCCCGATGCAGGCAGTATAAGCCGCAATGGCTTCCGCGTTATTACCGAGCTCCTCGTGGCTGTATCCCAGCCGGTACAGCACAACGGGCCGGGCATTCTTCCGTTTGCTCATTTTTTCATACGCCGCCGCTGCTTTATCGAAACGGTAAGTGGCGAAATATTTATCTCCCAGCTGCTCATACGAGGGCTGCTCCTGCGCCAGTGCGGGTATGGCAAACTGCACAGCGAAGCAGAGCAGAACAAATTGTCGGTTATTCATGCAGGATAGTTTAAAAATACCGGGGTGATATCTCTCTTTTATTTTTATTGGGAAAGAAGAGGCTGACGGAAATTTCATGCGTGCCGTTCTGGTAGGTGTTCAGGCCCGAGATCGTAAAATCGTAAGCATACCCCAGCCTCAGCCATTTGGCGGCAAAAACTTCCAGGATGCCGGACACGGCGTCTTTCCGGTCCAGCCCCGGTTGCAGGTTGTTCTTATCCCACAGCGCAAAGCCGGTACGGTACGAAGCGCCCACCCACACCAGTTCCTGTATGAGCAGGAAAGCGTTCAGGTCCAGGTTGGAGGGGCCGCTGAAATCCTCCTTCCACAAAAAGGATGGTTTCAGTTTCAGGCTATGGCTCAGATCGAACATTGCGCCTGCGCCGATGTACATATGCGGTGCGCGTACGATGCTGGTGAAGAATTCGTCGTTCCAGTTATAGGACTGTACGCTGGTGGCGTTGAGCAGGTTCAGCACTGATGCGGTGATGTAATATTTCGGGGTATAATAGTACACGCCGAAACTGGCATCCGGTTCGATCTGCGAAGGTTTTCCCACGGGAATATGGTTATCGTTCTGGTCCACATATTCGAGCACGGAGCCGTCTATACTGTATTGCGTGACCCCGCCGGCGATGCCGAAACAAAGCCTTTTATAACCTTCGGGGTCAAGAGGGATACGGTAAGCCACGCCGATGTTGCCGGATATGGTCTTT
The DNA here is from genome assembly GCA_965653435.1 of uncultured Chitinophaga sp. Classification (GTDB taxonomy): domain Bacteria; phylum Bacteroidota; class Bacteroidia; order Chitinophagales; family Chitinophagaceae; genus Chitinophaga. The sequence goes on along the minus strand of CBFHAF010000437.1, from coordinate 2,764 downwards.
TGAGCGCCCAGCTCGTCCATCAGGAAAGTGCCGCTCAGGGCAAGCCTTTCTTCACGGGCGTTGGTGAGCCAGTCCACACTGGCGGCAGTGGTCACCGGCGCGCCTTTTATCCCCGTCCATTGCTGGCGGTGTATGGCGTTGAAGCTTGTGCCTCCGCGATACCCGGCGTAGCCCGGGTTCAGGTTGAGCATATTGAATACATACTGGCTGAACTGGACTTCCTGCTGGGCTTTTGCGGGGAGTATAGTTGCGACGCAAGCGGTTAGAATAATCCCGGTGTATAAAATTCTCATAGCAAGGTTTTTACATAGTAACTGGGTTTGAGGTCTCCTTCATCTATGGTTTATGTGGAATTCGGAACATTCGTTGGTTAACTGATATACATACAGTTAACTGTTGCGGATTGTTCAATCGGCCCAATATTTTTGCCGGCAAACGGCCTACATGTGAGAGGAGTTATTCATATGATATATTTAACTTATGCTATTCGAATGGCCGCAAAAAAGCCCTGTAAGAATGCACAGGGCGTTATATTCTGCATCGGCGGGCATTTATTGCGCACGTACCAGTAATATGGGATCGTATTTGTAATATCCCCTGAAAACATCCCTGAAACTACGCACGCTTTTGAACCCGGCCTTCCCGGCGATCATGCTGAAAGAAGCCTTTGTTTCTATCATGGACCGGTAAGCAAGCCGCATCCGCTGGTCCAGCTGGAACTGCCGGATGGTGCAGCCGAACATGGCCTGGAAACCTTCGTGCAGCACGCGGGCGTTGATCCTGAATAGCGTAGCCATTTGTTTTACGGTATGCCGGTCAACGTAATGAACCTTCAGGTAGTTGAAACATTCCTCCACTTTTTTCCGGTTGCGTTCTGAAAGGCCATGGCCCGGTTGGTCCATCATTTTTCCAAACGTCAGCAGCAGGTTCACTGAGAGGCGGCGGATGTAATGCTCTGCAATGTCGCCAACATAACGGCAGGTAAGGATGTCGCGCACGATAGGCCAGGTCACTTCATTGAGGGGAAGGGAATCGTTATTCACCTGCCCGTCCGCCTTCATGATCTTTTTGCCTTTCAGCCACGCCAGTTCAGGGAAATTTTTTACGAGCTCCTTTACTTTTTTGGGCGGGATATTGATATGCAGGCTGAGAAAGCCCTGATTCTTCTGCAAGGGCGCTTCGTTCGGGTAGCGGGTCAGATTAAAAAGGTCCATGAAACCGCTGCCGAGAAAAACAGGTTTACCGTCTTTGACCATCGTGATAACGTCGCTGCCGAGCATCACATGAAGGATGATGTTGCGGAAAGGCGTTTGCGGCCTGAGCAGCATATCCTTTTTCGGGTAAACGGTCTGCAGCCATAGCGAAAAAAATTTCAGCGGGATCTGCTGGGTGACTATCCTGCAACATTTGTTGTCTTCATATTCCACTATAGAGCACCTCAGCAGCCCTTTCAGAAGGTCGGCGGGCATAGTGGCCACGGGGAGCGTCTTCCGGTTTTCGTACTGGTCTACCCACATGTCGTGTACAGGTAATGGCTGGTTTCTCATCGTAACGTGTTTTTAAGATTTTAATGATCCTATTCATACCTGCTAAACGGAGAAAAATTTTGGAGCGGCGTTTCCGGGATAATAACAATTACATTCACATAAATGCTTCTATAATTAAAGACAAGATTTCAGGAAAAGAAGGTGAAGCTTTTCAAAAATATTTTTCATTTTTTCACTGCGCTGCAAATGCAGTAATGGCGGGGAATATACCGGAATAAAAAAAATCCCGCCAGGCTGAGCCGGACGGGATCCTTGTATTTAATAGCAATCGTTACTTCAGGGAATTGATCCATCCCGCGATCTTCAGTGCATCGCTTTTCGGCACCTGCGGCATGGGCGGCATTTCGGTTGCGTAGCCCGGCCAGTTTTCAGGGTTGGGGTTATAGATCAGCTTCACCATCATTTCGTTGGTGTATTTCTTTTTGGCAATGTCTTTAAACGCCGGGCCTACCTGTTTTTTATCCGCATTGTGGCAGGCGCTGCAGGTGTATTTTGCGAGCAGCGGCCTTACTTCTTCGAAGGTGGCCACTTTAGGCGCCGTTTTCGCAGCGGTTTCAGCAGGTTTGGCGGCGGTTTTGCCAGCCGCCGTTTTGGCTTTGGCAGCGGCGGCTTTTGCAGCGGCTTCTTCCGCAGCTTTTGTTTCGGCGGCGGAGTTGCGCGTGCTCACTTCGCTCATGGCCAGCTTCGGGCCTTCGGGGATATTGTTCAGGGTATAATATCCTGAAGGGTGCACCAGCGAATAGAACTGGTCGCGGGCGCGCACGCCTTCCAGCGTGATGTTGTGAATGTAGTACTGGCGCAGGTTATCTACGATGATCCGTACTTTCATGCCATCGTCGGACACCTTCACGCCTTTTACATTGCATTTCTCGGTGTTCACGGTAGGGCTGCCATATACCGGGTGGTATTTGTAAATGAAACTTTCCACGGAGTAGGAAGCGAGGTCTCCGGCGGATTTTTTATCCACGGGCAGGGTGAACTCGATCTCAAAACCGTCGGGCATTGCTTTTACCGTTTGCATTTCAAAGGGAATGCGGTTGTTCCACGCAAGGCGTTGCAGGCCTTCGTTCGCATCGCCGGCGGAGCCCCAGCCGCGGTTGGTCTCACCCACGAACAGCGAGCCGTCGTTGCCCCAGGCCATGCGCAGTACGCCGCTCTGGAAGCCGCTGCGGAAGTCGAACGCAACGCCCTGGTATTCGCCTTTCACTTTCTCCATC
>CBFHAF010000436.1:0-4768 GCA_965653435.1 uncultured Chitinophaga sp. | reverse complement strand
GGCGAAGCAATCTCCCGCTGAGATTGCTTCGCCGCCCCGCCCACGTTGCCTCTGCTGTTCCCCGCAATGACGGGGCTTAGCTCCCCGCAACGGGCGAGGATCATCTGGCCAGCCAGTAAATAACCGCCAGCCATACGAGCCCCTTCACGAGGAAAAAAATGAACCCCCAGAACCCGAGCCTCTTCAGCCATTTGATGATCCGGGGCTTGAGCGTGTCTTTCATTATTCGCTGATTATCTGGTAAATTTTGAAGTCGCTGCTCATGGGAGCGGGGCGGCCTTCGGCTTTTGCTTTAGCCAGCTCTTCAAATCCGCGCCGGTGGCCTGCTGCAAAGGCTTCCGATTTCATCCAGTCTTTAAAGGCCTGTTCCGTTTCCCAATAGCTGACGATCAGGTATGCTTCGCCGTCCTTTTCAGGCCGGAGAACATGCATATTAATAAATCCAGGCATGGTATCAATGGCATGCGCACGCGTGGCGAACAGTTGCTCGAAACGTTCCCTGAAATCCGCGTTGCATTGAATGTAGTTAATGGCCACAAAGTGCTTGTTCATAGTATTGTAATTTTATTGTAAAGTAAAAGTACAATTGTCATGCCTTGGTCATGCGCCAATTCCGGAATTTCACTTACCCTAAACGGAGAGATCGCATAATTCCCGCAGAGGTTGCTCTTTCTCCCGAAGTGGTCAGCGGCTGTCTGCAACTTTGCAGCATCAAACCAAGCCCTGATTATGAAATGGATGAAACACCTCGGCGTATTGTGTACCCTGCTTATCCTCTTCACCGCCTGCAGCAAAGACAAAGATCCCGTTGCCCCCGTTGACGAACGCAGCACCACCGTTAAAGACCTGGAAGCCGATACCGGCGCTTCCATGGGTGAAGGCGTGGACGGCAAAGAAAGAAGGCCTTTCCATACGCTGATCTACCAGTTCTCCACCGGCCGCTCGCGCCTGCTCAAAACCAAAGAAGATTCCCTGCAATACCTGAAGAATACCGGCTGGGATATTGCTTTCACAAAAGAATATAACTCTTACGTAGTGATCAACAACGGAACGATCGCCGGAACGCCGGGCTACGGCGGGCCGGGCGCGGGCAGGATGATCATCGTGGAAAAACCGTACGACCAGGTGAACGAAGCGCCGGCAGACGAAGTGTTCACCGCCGGCGGGGTGCCCGGCGTAGGCTGGGATAACGGGAATGGCTATGGATGGTATTTCTATTCGCTCAACAATCACATCTGCGTGCCGGTGAAGAACCGCACGTTTATCCTGAAAACGGCCACCGGCAAGTTCGCCAAGCTGGCGCTGCTCAATATCTACAAAGGCAATCCCCCTGTGGTAACAGACCTTTTCTGGCCTGCGCCTTACCTGACCTTCAAATTTTTTGTACAGGAAGACGGCAGCCGTAATCTCAGAACCAATTCATAAAAAAACAGACCATGTACCGGAAATTATTATGCTGCCTGCTGCTCACTGCAGCGGCTGCCTGCTCCAAAGACGATGCGCCTCCCGCGCCGGAAGAAAAACCGGTTGAGAACGGCAGCACGGTGAAAACCGGCGTTTACCGCGTGGTGAACCTGGCCGCCGATACCAACGCCACATCAGGCGGCAACGCGGTGTCGCTTTATTTCAGCCTCGAAGAAAATAAAGTGATCCCCGAATCGCAACGGCAAACGGGCAACTGGGACATCGTGTTCTACGGCATTTACAACAGCAGCGTATACCCCAACAACGGCGCGGCGCTTGGCTCCCCGGGCTATGGCGGGCCGGGCAAAGCGCTCATCAGCGTGGTGGTGAACCGCAAGTTTGATGCGCAATATTATGATACGCTGCAATACAGGCCCCTGCAGCTGCCCATCAGCCGCGATCTTTTTACCACTGCGTTCGGATCGGTAAAGGCCGTGGAGGAGGACAAGTTCCCTTTCATCACAAGGGATATCGGGCTGGATCATTTCCAGGGCGGTTTCGACGGATGGGGGCATTATGATTTTTACGGCCTGCTGTTCCCGGGCGATCCGAAAAAGTCGCATGTGGTGTACACCATGCCGCGCGTGATGGTCATCAAAACACACAAGGGGCATTACGCGAAACTGATGATAGAGAATATTTACAAGGACAGTCCCGCCAATCCCAACCGGGACAACAAGCCGGGCTTCATCACCTTCCGTTATGCCATCCAGATGGACGGTACAAAGAATTTAGACATCAAATAACCACGCCAGCTTTATGCATTTATATTTACGACATCTTGCGGCAGCGCTGTTCATCATCACTTTTGCAGCCTGCACCAAAACCGAAACCGTTGAGCCGCCTGCAGAAGCGCAGAACCGCATTCTCGCCTACAATATCGTGAACGTGCAGGGAGAGCCTATCAGCGGGGCAGTGAACGACCGCGACAGCTCCATTACCGTTTACATTCCCTTCTACCGCCAGCTGGTGGTACTGGAACCGGAGATCACCGTGCCCGGAGGCGCTACCGTAACACCGGCGTCGGGCACGCTGATAGAGGATCTGCTGGATGTGTTCCGCAGCGGGCGCGACATTAAATATACCGTTACGGCAAAAGACGGGTCGAAGCGCACTTACACGCTGCGCATCGTAGTGCAGCAGCCGGAAGTAGTGCTCAACGAGCTGAGCACCGCGACGGAGACGGCGGAATTTACGATAGACACGCGGCTGGCATTCGATATGATCTCCATCAGCCTCACCGGCTCCGGGTTTATGGAAAACAACGAGCTGATGAAGATGGTGCTGGTGGATGAAACAGGCAAAGAACTGCCGCCCATCGGCCTGTCCATTACCAATGCAGGCAACATCTACAAGGTTACCGGCGTCATCACCAAATACACCGATCCGCAGGAGCCCGTGCTCCGGGAATTAAAATCAGGACTGTACAAAATAAGGGTGTACAGCTACGGAAAAAAAGCCACCACCCAATTACCGGTCAGGATCAATAAACTTTAACATGAACCAGCTATATAAAAAATCCATCCAGGTGGTTGCAGGCCTGTTCCTTTTATGGGCCGCAGCTTCCTGTAAAAAAGAAAAAGAATACGCGCCATCTCCGTACAACCGTTTGGAATCTTTCAGCCTGGCCGCCGGTACGGAAACGATCCTCGCATCTATTGCGGGAGACAGCATCGTGATCTACTGGCCTTCGCATATACCGCGGCCGGAAAAGATCAGCCCGCAGGTGACCGTTGCGGAAAACGCTTCCATAACACCTGCATCGGGCACGGCGGTGGATTTCAGGACAGGTACGGCTTTTACGGTGAAAGCGCAGAACGGGGCGGAGAAAAAATATTACCTGAAAGTAGTGGTCAACCAGCCGCCCATCCAGGTAATGGAACAGACTTACGCAACCGTGAAGGGCGGTTCGCTGGTGGTGGATAACGGCACATATATGCGCTACTTTGAAAGGAATGCCGATGCAACGAAGTTTTATATCGTCGACGACCAGCAAACCGCTACACAATTGCCGCTGGAATTTTTCACCGATCATTCCGGTGTGCCCAGCATGCGCATTTCCGTGCCGAATACGCCGGAATTGAAAGCAGGCGCTTATAAGATACGCATCACCAGCGGCAGCCAGACGTACAATTCACAGAACAAAATATTCGGCATCATCTATCCCGGAGAGCTGAAACCGGTTGTGAACGAGGTGGCGGCACCGGTGACCGTGAAACAGGGCGGCGCCATTACATTCCAGGGCTCCGGTTTCTTTGAAATGAAAGAAGCGAGGGTGTTCAGCTATAATCCGGACTGGTCTGAGAAAGAAGTGGCCACGCTGGAGCTGGAAAGCTCTACCGCCACCAGCGTCACCTATAAAATTCCCGCCGGTTTTCCCGCAGGCACGTACGAACTCGGCGGATGGGAAGCCAACGGCATCTTCATCCAGCTGCGCATCAGTGATTTCTTCGGGTTCTGGCAGTGGAACAAGGTGCAGAAAAATTATATCGAGGTAGGCGGTAATACTACGTTTACCGTTACCCAACCATAAAGATTTTTATCGCAACAACCCCCGATCATTATCATTATTTATCATTAACAACCCTTTTGATTATGACTACTATTAGTAAAACCCTTTCCCGTTTGACCCTGATCATGGCTGGTTCAGCCCTGATCTTCGCATCCTGTTCCAAGAACAATGACGTTGTTGTACCCGGCACAGATGAAAAAGTACCGGCAGACCTGCAGAGAGTGGCCGTAACCATACCCGACGGCAGCACTGTAAGCATTACAGGCCCCGGTGTTACTTCCGGCACCATCAACCGCAGCGGCGCGTTGTATACTGTAGCTAATTTCAGGCAGGCATATTCCACCGGCCCGGGCCAGCCGGCGGATGGTAATTTCTACTGGCGTTTTACGGTGAACGAAGCCGGAACGCCTGCTACTTTCCAGATCAAATTCACCGGCGTTGCAACGGGCGATATCACTTCCAATGATTCCATCCGCTTTATCAATAAAAGTTTTGCAACAGTGGTAGCAGCAGATTGGGCTACAGCCAGCAATCCCGGTCCTACTCCCGCCGGCGCCAATGTGATCGGCATGAACAATGTGACCGGCACCGGTGTGCCCCCTGCTGTATCCGCTTACGCCAACGGCGCGGGCTGGTATACATACAACTGGAGCGCCGGCCATACGGTAACGCCGGTTGCAGGCAGAACGCTGCTCTGGAAAAGCGGCGCGAACCTGTTCAAGTTCGAGATCACTTCCATTTACCAGAATGGTGTAACAGGCGGGGCTTTCCCGTATTATAATTTCAAGTACC